>JABIAL010000008.1 GCA_018653315.1 bacterium | reverse complement strand
GGGAGACTACCAGGTTAATAGGCTCTATGTGTAATGACAGTAATGTCTTTAGCAGAGGAGTACTAATAGATCAAAGCAACCACTAAGAATTTTATAAATTTTTTATATTTTTTAGTTTGGGTAGGTGTCTAAAATAAGATGCTCATGAACATTAAAAACAATAACGGAACAACCAAAGTCATTTTGGTTTTCCTAGGACTAATTTTATTTTTAGGTCTAGTCATATTTTTGACCCCTATAGATAAAATAGTCTAAAATCACACCCAAAGAGGGTATGATTCTCGTGATGCTAGCGGACTGGTTCCACCTGATCCCATTCCGAACTCAGCAGTTAAGCAGTTTAGCGCCGATGGTAGTAAGCCACCTAGGCTTGTCAGAGTAGGTCGTCGCGAGAATCATGCCCTTTTTTATTTTGCTTAAAAATTGTTATTTTGTTAAGATAATTTTATGCGTAAGATAATAGATTTTCATATACATAGTAAATATTCTAGAGCTACATCTAAAGCTTTTGATCTAGAAGAAATGGCCAAGTGGTCAGCTATCAAAGGCGTGGATATTATATCAGTTGCTGATTTTACTCATCCAGCTTGGTTTGAGATTTTAGAAAAAAATTTAGAAGAAATAAATAACTCTGGGCTTTATAAAATAAAAAATAATAAATCTCAAATAAAATTTTTAATATCTACAGAAGTTTCTTGTATTTATCGTCAAAACGACAAAACTAGGCGAGTGCATTTGTGTATATTAATGCCAAGTCTAGAATCAGCTGGCAAGTTTAATAAACTCTTAAAAAATGCAGGTGCAAAATTAGCTAGTGACGGCAGACCTATTTTGGGTATGAGTGCCAAACAGGTTTTAAAATTTATGTTAGAAGCTGACAAAAAAGCCATGATGATTCCAGCTCATGTCTGGACTCCATGGTTTGCAGTTTTTGGTTCCAAGTCTGGTTTTGATAGTCTAGAAGAATGCTTTGAAGAATTAACTCCACATATATATGCTATAGAAACTGGACTGTCTTCTGATCCACTGATGAACTGGCGTCTATCTGAGCTTGATAATCTGACTATAGTTTCCAATTCTGATGCTCATTCTGGTCCACATATTGGTCGTGAAGCTAATGTCATGGATTTAGGAGAAGAAACTTATAGCGAAATATATAATATTATTAAAACTAAAAACAAAACTAAGTTTTTGTATACTATAGAGTTTTATCCAGAAGAGGGTATGTATCATTGGGATGGACATCGAGATTGCAAATTTAGCTGTCATCCAGATGATACTAAAAATCAACATCAAGGACTTTGCCCTGAGTGCAAAAAACCCCTGACTATTGGGGTCATGAGTCAGGTAAATAAGCTATCTGACATCAAAGAAGATAAAATAAATAAATCTCAACATGTGCCATACAAAAGCATCGTCCCATTACCAAATATTATTGCTAATTATTTTGGTATGGGTAGGACTAGCAAGCGAGTACAGAGTTTGTATCTAGATATTATAAATAAAGCCGGTAATGAATTCAAAATTCTATTAGATTTGTCTGAAGAAGAACTAAATAAAATAATGCCTGAAGATTTATCTCAAGGCATTATCAAAATGCGTAACAATGACATACATATTGAGCCGGGCTTTGACGGTCAATATGGAAAAGTATTGGTATATTCTGAGTCAGAACAAGCGGCTGCTAAAAATAATAAACAAACTAAATTGTTTTAACATAAAAACCCACTTACTCCACTGGATGTAGATGGGCTTTTATGTTTGAAGCCGCAAAATTATCTTTTTTTGCGACGAGTAGTTTTCCGTTTTTTTGGAGCTGCTTTTTTCTTTTTAGCAGGTTTCCGTTTAGTAGTTTTTTTCTTAGCTACTTTTCTTTTTTTCTTTGGAGCTGCTTTTTTCTTTTTAGCTACTTTTTTCTTAGCCGGCTTTCTTTTTTTAGCAGGTTTCCGTTTAGTAGTTTTTTTCTTAGCAGGTTTTTTCTTAGCTACTCTTTTTTTGGTAGTTTTTCTTTTAGTAGTTTTTTTCTTAGCAACTTTTCTTTTCTTTGGAGCTGCCTTTCTTTTAACTACTCTTTTTTTTGCTACCTTTCTTTTTTTCTTTGGCACTTTGTTTTCACCCCCTTTCAATTTAGTTTTATTTGTTTTTGTTTTCTTGTTGTTTTTTGGCTAATATTAGCTATTTTTTATTGCCCCCAAATAACCCAGCAAACCAGGCTAGGACATTATCTGATAGATCAAAAGCAATCATCAAACCAATAAAGATGATAATACTTCCAAGAAGTTTGTACATCAAACGACTACCACCCATTGAACCTAAATGTTGCTCAGCAAAATTAATTCTACCAAAATTATTTATAAGCCATTCGCTTTTCCAAACTAATAAAAAACCAACAGCAGCAATAATTATCCCTAAAATAAATTTTCCAACTGACATATTGCTTTTTTAAATTTTAACTAATAAATTATACCATGTTTTGTAAAAAAAGTGTATAGTTATGCACAAGTTTTATAAAAATAAAAAAATAGTTTGTAAAAAACTATTTTTTAGTTACATTAAATTTGATGGTGGGCGCTAAGGGACTCGAACCCCTGACCCTCTCGGTGTAAACGAGATGCTCTAGCCAACTGAGCTAAGCGCCCTGAACTACTTACTGCGTTCGAGTTCAGGGCGTAGCCCTTTTAGTTCATTACTAAATGGCTGCGCCACAAACCTGAACGAAGTGAATGGTTTGTGGTGGACTGTACAGGAGTCGAACCTGCGACCTCCTCGGTGCAAGCGAGGCGCTCTAGCCAACTGAGCTATGGGCCCTAAAAAAGTGGTTTATAACTTAACTTCTTTTAATTTTTTCTTGTATTTGCGTAAAAAACCTAATTTAGCACGACGTACTTGAGCTTGTTTTACAGGTTCAATTTTAACAATGATAGGTGATTGTAGTGGAAATATTTTTTCTACACCAATACCATTAGAAACCTTACGTACAGTAATAGTGGCACCGATTTCTTTGTTGTGTTTACGAGCTAAAACTATACCTTCAAATATTTGAATTCTTTCTTTTTCTACGCCCTTGGCATTTTTTTCTTTGATTTTTTCGTGAACTTTAACAGTCATACCAGGCTTTATTTCCATGGTTTTTTCTTCTTTTTGTTCAGTTTTTTCGACTGTCTTTTTTTTCTCTTCAGACATATTTTCTTAAATAATTACGTAATTTAGCTTATTTAATACTTGTCTATTTTAGTCGAAATGGGCTGTTTTGTCAAGGCTATTAACACGTACACCTATCATTGAATATAGGACGTTTAATAATAGAGTAGAAAAAATCACCGTTTTGGTGATTTTTTAGTAAATTGTTGATTTTATTAGAGAGTTAGTATTTTTTTAGGATTTTTATAATTTCAGTCACAGAATCTGTTAATTTTCCGTTTTTATTGATAATTTGATAATCAAAGTCATCAGCCTGTGCTAATTCTGTCTTGGCAATGGCTAACCTTGTTTTTTTGGTTTTTACTGGCATCGGTCGGGCAGTAATACGATCTTTTAGTTCAGAGAAATTTGCTGGTTTAATAAATAGAGTGACCGTATCAGGAAATTGTTCTTTAATATTTTTAGTGCCTTGAACATCAATATTTAGTAACACACTGTGATGTTTTAGTGCATCTAATAATTCTCTCTTACCAGTGCCATAAAAATTTCCATATACTTTGGCCCATTCTATGAACTGGTTATCTACTATTAATTCTTTGAATTTTTTTGGAGAGACATAATTAATAACCTTATCTTCTTTTGACCAATCACGTTTATCTCGAGTTGTGTAAGTAACTGTGGATTTGAAATGTGGCAAACGCCGTAATACTTCTTTAGCAATTGTAGTTTTCCCAACCGCTGATGGACCAGTAATAATAGCAATAATGTTTTTCATTATTTTAAAGTGGTTAAAAATTTCTCTAAATTATTTGGCAGAGGAGAGGTATATTCTTGCCAAATGCCATCTTGATCTTGAAAACTTAGATAATGTGCATGTAAAAAAATACGGAGGTCATCAATGATCTTTTTCTTTTTGCGGATATCTTTAGTACGATAAAGAGTATCACCAACCATTGAATGACCAATGCTATATAGGTGAGCACGAATTTGATGTGTCCGACCGGTTTTAATTTTCACTTTTATTAAAGTATAGTTAATAAATTTTCGTTCTACTTTGTAAGTAGTAATAGCTACCTTGCCAGCTTTTTTTACTATCTGTACTTTCATTAAACCAGTTTCCCGATCTCTTTCTATCGGAGCATTGATTTCTCCTTCACTTTCTCTCATCGCACCATGGACTAGAGCTAGATATTCTTTTTTAATGGTTCTGTCTTGAAATTGTTTTTTTAATGCATAGAAAGATGGATTGTTTAAAGCAACAACCATTAAACCGGATACATCTTTATCTAAACGATGGACGATGCCTGGTCGCATTGGCTCATCTCCTATTTTAGCAATACTAGGAAAATTATCTCGTAGCCAATCTGCTAGTGTATCTGTTTCTAATTTTTCAGTAGGATGAACTAATAGTCTAGTTGGTTTTTCTATTACCAAATAATCATCAGTTTGCTCAATTATTTTTGGCTGGAGTTTTTTTGGGATAATTTTTTTGGCTGGAGTCTCATTATTGGTATTAATCTTAATAATATCATCTTTTTTTAACCAATGATGAACAGAGCAGGATTCTTCGTTTACTAATACAAGTCCTGATAATATTAATTTTTTGATTTGACTGCGAGTCTGATCATTTAGTTGTTCAGTTAAAAATTTGTCCAACCTGATCTTTTCCTCGTTTTTATATTTAAATTCCATAGCCTTAATTTAGCAGAAAAAGCAAATAAAATAAAGCCTTTGTAGAAATATAAAAAAACAGCCAAAAAGGCTGTTTTTTTAAGTTTAGTTATCAATATTTTCTGATATTTTCTGATTAAAGTATCTTTGTCTAACTTTTTCTATGGCAATACCAATTCCCATAGATAATAAGCCAGCGACAAATAGCGTAATTGGCCAGCCCACTTCATTTTTAAAGTATTCTCCACCGATCATAAATATGTATGTGACTAAGAAAACAGTACCAAATAGGAGAAATGATTTTTTTGATCTAGGGATACTGATGAAAATAAAAGCCAAACTAGCTAACAACAATAAGCTTTCATAAAATATTTTGTTACCATCTAATCCAAGGTATAAAAGAGAGGTCAAAATCCACAGCGGACCAAAAATATTAAATAAAAAAGCAAACTTTGTTGCAGTTGTTATTTCTACATGCCTTATTTTTTCTAAGATATAAGCAATTAATAAGTAAACCATGCCTATTATAAAGTTTGACCAGCCAATAATTTCTCTGCTCGCTTGGAGTTCGTTAGTAGAAAAAGTTTTTAATAAAGTACCATCTAAACCTAGTCTTAATAGAAATAGAAAAATTGTTGCAGCACCGATTATGTATGGTGCTTGGCTAATTTTTTTTAGTTTTTTAAATTCTAAAAACATTCCCCAGATAAAATATAATATACCAAATAATAATATAACCCAGATCAAATGTTCTTTGTTAGATTTATATGTTAAGGCGAGGAAATTAATAAGAGATAAGGCTATAACACTTGAACCAATTAGGTGAGGTGTGAGACTATATTTTTTGTATGGCCCATAGTGAGAAATAAGTCCTAAGATGGAATATATAACGCCAAATAGAAATAATATCCAAATAGCACTTTCTTTTCCATCTATGTTACTAAAAAGTCTTAGAAATGAAAAAACAATGATTAAAGTACCTATAATATTAAAAGATTTTTTTTGTATAAGATCATTAGGAATTGATGTTAAAAATAAATATGCTGTTCCAGGGATAAGTAGTAGCCACGCCATAGTATTTTTTATAAAAATACTTTCAATGCCAATCATTTTCAAGAAGAAGTAGTAAGTAAAAAATCCCATGATTTGGTACAATATTGCAAAAACAGGAAAACGGAATAGTAGGCTTTGAATAAGATAAAGCGCAAAAGAAAATAGATATACTGTAAAATTAAAGGCATCATTAAAGGGCTTGTCAAAAATTTGTAATTCCTTGAAGGTGATTAATAGAAAAAAAGGAAAAAGTAACGATCCAACTGTTAGAAAAACATTTCTTATTGCCTCGTCTTCTTTGCTAAAGAATATTTTTATACCAACCAAGTAACATATAAACATTGGTGAAAATATAGCAAGGATGCGCATTAGGGGATTCCATTGTGACCAGTTTATACCAATGAATATTGCTCCAGCTAAAACAACTATCAGTCCACCGAGGTATAATAAAATACGTGATGCAGATAGATGTTCAACAGGAATGAGAGGCTTAGATTTATCTGGTGCCTTTGGAGCTATTAGAGGCTTAGTTAGTTCCATTTGGTTTGATTCTTGAGCCTCTATTACGGCCTGTTTGATTTCTTCAATTTTCCAACCTTGTTGAGAAAGGATGCTAGAAATTTGTTCGAAAGAATAATTTCTACTTAATGCTCGTTTAGTATAAGTTAAAAGTTCTATTTTAGACATTAGTGTATTTTTAATGTTTAAATTAAACTAAATATTACTTTAACTTTATCAAAAAAACAGCTTAATTTCAAGCTGTTATAGGCATAGACCATCGTTCGGCTACGCTCAGGACAAGCGTTTCCAAGTTGAAGCGGCTCGACTGAGCTCGCCGTAGTCCTTGTCGAAGCTTGGTGCACCCGGCAGGAGTCGAACCTACAACCCCTTGGTCCGAAGCCAAGTGCTCTATCCATTGAGCTACGGGTGCGTGGCCGTAAGATTAGCAAAGATGCTAACAAAAATCAACTATTAAGCAAAAGGCTCAATGTATACTCGTTTGAGATCATCAGCAGAAGCTTTTAAGTTACTAAGACGTTGTTCTTCTAGGGCAGGAGCTATTTGAGTAGCAATAGCATCTAATAATATTTGATTATTCATGCTAAAGTCGCGTCCATTATTTTTGTCACCCAAAATAATAAAACCAATCGCTTTTTTAGTTAAGATAATTGGGGCGACAATTAATGAATTAGCTACATAAGGTAATTCATTATATTCCTTGGTCCAATCGTGTTTATAAAATATTTTAGTTTTTGGTTCAAGGTACAGTTTGCCCAACAATGGGTCTTTGTTTATATTTAAATAAGTATTAATTGGTAAATTTTTATAACCAAAACTATGTCGTACGGTTAATTTTTGGCTAGTTGATGAGGCAGTTAAAAATAAAGCTTTATTAACTGGAATGACTCGATTAATTACCTCAATGATATGCTGACTAATGTCAGTAAGATTGTCATAACTAGCAATAATTTTACCACCAGCAAATAGAGTAACTAGTTTGTTATTAGCATGATCTAAACGTTTTTTTAGATCAACGGCAATATTATGATATATTTTTTGAGCAACAACCGGATGTTGTTTTAAAATTTTAAACCAATTGTATACAGATAGTTCTATAGTAGTCAGTCGAGGACTAGCTACTTCTAAGGTGTGGTTATGTTTACTGCCCTTTTCTAAAAAAGCCATCTCTCCCAAAAAGTCCCCATCTTTAAATAAGGCGATGGTTTCTTGATGGTCAGCAACATCAGTTTTTAATTGTACTAAGCCGTTTTTAACGATTACCACTTTATCGCGGATGGCATCTTTTTTGAAAATAAGATCACCATTAGTATAATTTTTTTCTATTAAAAAATTTTCAACAATTTTTATTTCAGCTTTGTTTAAATTTCGTAAGAGAGGAGTAAGTTCTAAGTTAAAACCGTTCATCCTGTTGGATATTTATTTTATAATTTTAATATTTGTCTCGCAAATTAGCTAACAAGATGAGTTTTAATGCGCTGTTAAATGGGCCAAGGCAGTTGGCTCATCAATAAGATTATTTTTTAGTAATTCACGTAGATTTTGATCCATAGAAAACATGCCAACATCAGCTGATGTTTGAATAACAGTTTTAATTTGAGGAATTTTATTTTCTCGAATAATATTAGCTACCGCTGGTGTATTTATCAAAACTTCTCGGGCAGCCACTCGACCGCCACCAATTTTTGGTAAAAGTTTTTGAGAAACAACACCGCTTAATGACATAGATAATTGTAATCTTACCTGGGCTTGTTGGTGTGGGGGGAAGACATCGATAATACGATCAATAGTTTGAGCTGCGTTATGCGTATGTAGAGTTGCTAGAACCAAGTGTCCGGTTTCTGCCAAAGTAATAGTAGCAGCAATGGTTTCTAAATCACGCATCTCACCAACCATGATTACATTTGGATCTTGTCTTAGAACATGCTTCAAAGCACTAGCAAAAGTTAACATGTCAGTACCAAGTTGTCTTTGTTTGATAATACTTTTATCTGGTTTAAAGATATATTCTATTGGGTCTTCTAGGGTGATAATATTAGCAAAACGCATGGCATTAATTTGTTTTACCATAGCGGCTAATGTGGTGGATTTACCACAGCCAGTTGGACCAGTTATTAGGATTAAGCCTTGGGTTTTTTCTATTAAACCATTTACTACTGGTGGTAGGCCTAATTCTTCCATGCTAGCAATAGTAGCTGAAATAACGCGAGCTACTAAGCCGACGTTATCTTTTTCCCAATATAAATTTACACGATAACGTGAATAACCGGAAATTTCATAAGAGATGTCCAATTCTTTTTGTTCAACAAATTTCTTTTTTTGTTTTTCTGTAATGATGCTGAAGATTAATTTTTCAGCCATAGTCTTAGTTACTACTTCAGTATTTGGGACAGTTCTTAATTCGCCATCAATACGTACTATTGGTGGCTTACCAACAACAATGTGTAAGTCAGAAGCTTTGCTTTTGGTAGCGATTTTAAATAGATCGTTAATGTTCATTTTTTTATTTTTTTGTTTATCTTGATTTTATTATACCATATTTTACTTATAACAAAAAACCCTTTTCCATTTTTTAAATTAGAGCAGGGCTAATAAGAATGAGACAATGAGATTTTTTTATTTTGGATTATTTACTAGCTGTGATTGACTTTTCTTTATGTAATAATTGAATAGACTCGTAAGCGCCAAAAAATAATCCTACATATAATAAATTACTAATAATGGTTTGTTTGAAAAATGGTATAGCCATAGTATAGCTTAATATTAATCCATTAAAGTCGGCTGCGTACCAACTACCAAAATACCAAACAGCGAAATTAGTAAGCAAGAAAAATATTAATCCTGATCCTAAGGTAATAGTAATAGTGTTAACGATGGTTTTATGTTTTTTAAGATAAACACCTAGTAATAATATAATAGCCAATGAGCCGTATACAGCTAACATGATCCCTAATTGGTAGCCACCAAGAAAGAAATCAGATATTAATAAAGCTACAAAAGGTAATAGAAGATATTTGTTATGTTTTGTGTAAACTACAGAAAACAAAATAATAGCAGCTACTGGAGAAAAATTTGGTACATGAGGTATTAGGCGAGCAGCGATAATAATGGCACTCAAGACAAGCATGAGAAAAAAGTTTTGTTGGTTATTCATAGTGTTTAAAGGTATTTAAAATTCTGATTTATCAAATTTCCATTCAATATGGTCGTTGGGTTGCAGAAAGTATTTATCTACTGAAACCATTGGCATTTGTCCATTGATAGAGTATTGCCAGTATTTTTGATTTTGGCCATTTTTTAGGTCTTTGATTTGAGTGATTAAGACTCCTAGTTCCCCATAATCTTCACTATCTATTAACCAGTTTTGTTTTTGGGCTATTTTTGTAGTGGCGGCTAATAAATTTTCATTGATAATAGAGTAAGGATATTGTAGCGAAACCGGTGTCTCTTTGTCAAATATAAAATCAATAGTTATAGAATTTATTTGGTTGCTTAGATTGTTATTAATAGCAGGAGCAGTGACTGGCTTAGCCTGCCATAACAGAGCAATAAAAATTACCATTAGAACTAATAAGATGTAAGATAGGATTTTACTTGTTTTTGTCATATATGTATTTTTAATAATCTATACCTGGACGTGCCATGACGCCGTTATGTGAATAATGTTTAACTTCAGTCATTTCAGTCACAAGATCTGCTAGATCCAAAAGCTCGGCCGGACAATAACGTCCAGTTAAAACTAATTCTAATTTTTCAGGCTTAGCCTTGATGATGGGCAAGATATTTTCTATTTTTAATAATTCAGTTTTAACCGTAGTATTTAATTCATCTAAAATTATTAAATCAAAAGCTTGTTTGAACCACTCGCCAGTTGCAGTTAGGGCTTTTTTAGCTTCTGTTAGATCCTCTGGTAAATTCTCAAAACGAAACTCTTTTCCCTCAATCATTCGTTGAGTGCCAAAAGCTTGGTAAACTAGTTTTTCAGAATATTTTTCTTTTAGTATATCTAAGATTTTTCTTTCATTATAAATATCACCACCTTTATCAAAATAGATGATGCCTACTTTTAAGTCGTATCCTAAAGCACGGATGGCTAGACCTAATCCGGCAGTGCTTTTACCCTTACCATTGCCGGTGTAGATATGTATTTTACCTAAATCTTTTTTCATTTGACGAGATATTAGTAATAATGTATAAGTAAGTTAATTAACGAACGTTTTAATTGAAAAGGGGAGACTCATGGCTGACAAAATGACCGAGAACATACAGAGGCAGTTGCCTAATTTGTTACCGGTGGTGGTGAAGAAAGAATTGCCTAATCCTAAGCCCGGAGAAGTATGGCGCGTACAGCTTCGTGATGAAGGTGGAAACGTAGTTGTGGTTTCCCTGTTGGTATTCAGTGACATAGAAGGTAATTATTTGGCAGATGATTTTCCCTATGGTATTGCTAAAGTACCTTGCATGTTACCTCAAGGGGCGGTAAAGGGGATTCCGCTGTTCTATTTCGTAGAACAAGTGAAGAAATCAGAGGAGGAACAAATCATCGAATAGGCCATTGAGGCCTGAAAGACAGTATAATTATTGAGTGTATCAATCCGTTCTGGAAAACAGGACGGATTTTTTATTTGTAAAACATGCTTATTGACTAAAATTTGATTTTATGTGAATCTATAGATTAGCTGAGTTCATTATATCAAAAAACAATAAGAGCTACAAAAAATTGTTTAAAATAGCAAAGGAGGCGATAATGAAAAAGAAAAAAGGGCTTATAGCCATAAGCTTAAAAGCTCGTCGTTTGCATGGCTGTCCACATTGCTCGCATGCTTATAATCGATTGTTGACCAGCACGTCTCTTGAATCAGTTGTGAAATGTCTGGGTTGTGGTCAAGACTACGCAATTGAGAGGCTGATTATTTCTGATGAAAGTAAAAAGTTAAAATAACTGCAAGCATGAAGGCTCGGTAGAAATACTGAGTCTTTTTTATTTTTTACAATAATACACAAAAGCAGGTGGTAGATTTTTCCAAATTATCTTTGTTGTACGAACTAGTTTAAATTTTTTTCTTAGTTGCTTTTTGAAATTTATTCCACTTGGAAGAAAAGCGCCTTGAACGTATGCAAAGGTTAAAAAGATACCATCTGCCTCCAAAGATTCACATGCTGCATTTAGTAAGATTGTTTGTAGTTTTTTATTAAATATTGCCCATGGTAAACCAGAGATTATACAATCACAATTATTTTTATTATGTTTTAATAAATATTTTTTTATGTTTACTGCTGAATCATGATAAACGATGGCATTAGGACATTTTTTTTGAGTTTGTTTTACAAATTCTTGGTTAGACTCTAAGCAAAAAAAACAAGAATCGCTGTTTATTTTATTTAGTATTTCTTTAGTGAAAACACCGGTACCAGAGCCAAGCTCAACTATGCATTTTTTGGTATCTAAATTTGCTGTATCTGTAATAAGTTTAGACAAGTCAGCTGAAGATTGCGCTAGAGCCCCGGTTCTAGTAGGATTTTTTAAGAATTCTTTTAAAAACATGTAGTATTATTTTTTTATTTACTAATATTATTTTGTCATATTTTGGCTATCGGCTAATTTGTTGACAAAATTATTTTTTAGGTATTAGATATAGGTATAAATGAGTACATTGAATTAATATGTGTGAGGGCATTATGTTTAAGAAGTTGTTAAACTGGTTTCTTGATGGATCTGTGAAATATATCATGAGTGTCATATTAGCCTTTTTTGCGCTGTTGTGCAGTTGGGGTCTTTGGCAGGTACTTATGTCATGCCAGCCGATAGACTAATTTGCGATAAAAGATTTACTGTCAGCGGGATTTATCCTCGCTGGCGGTTTTTATTTAAATAAAAAAGCGCTTTTTGGTTTACTCAAGACGCTTGAACTGATTTAGATCTAGAGGTTATTATATACTTCTATCGCTGAACGAGCAAAAATTCGATCTTTTTCTTTTCCTTCTTTGATTCTATGCATAAGAAGAATTTTTTCTTCATTTATGATGATAGCAGCAGCTCTTTTATAGATCATAAGTTTTTATTTTATTAAACATTTCAAGTGCTATTATTTTTGGGTTCTGGTAAGAAAAAATTTGTATGTCTCCAAATTGTTTATAAATAGAAAAACGTTCTATAAATTTTTGTTTTTCACTGGCTAAGTCTAAATTAAGCCCACGTTTCATTTGTCGCTTAACTACAATAGTAGTACTTTCCTCCAGCGATTTAGAAGGGAGCAATAAAAGGCTTAAGCCTTTTTCTTGTATTGTTTGACGATGTTTTTTTATTAAATTGTTGAAGCCCTCATGTGCTAAGAATCCGGATGACAGTATAAAAACAATATTCTTTTTCTTATCCTTTTCTTCAAGAAGTTGATAAAAAAGTTCAGAGTTTTTGTAACAATATTTTTCATAGCCATAAACATGAATAAATATTCCAATGTTTTGGATACGTTTACAATATTCTTGATCTAAGTCTATGAGGTCGTACTCAAGTTTTTTGGCTAAAATTTTGCCAGCTGTTGATTTTCCAACTCCGCCAGGGCCAATTATGAATATTTTCATATTACTCTTAGATTAGCATAGCCAAAAGTATTTTAAAAGCGCGGCTTTAGCCTCGCTTACTTTATTTCATGTCGCAAGCACCCTTGAAGCCACATTGTTTACTACACTCTGT
>JABIAL010000007.1 GCA_018653315.1 bacterium | reverse complement strand
TCTTCGTTTGAGCCAACCAAATCATCTAGTAGTCAGTGCTCAGATTAATAACACTCGGTATCTATATCAAATGATAGATACTGGTCAAGAAGACGTTAGTACTCAAATTATTCAACCAAGTTTGATGCTGTTGTCCAACTATCCTAATCCTTTCAACCCTGAAACCAAGATTGAGTTTACTTTGCCTACAGCAAGTGAAATCAATCTCACAATTTACAATTTGCAAGGCAAAAAAGTAACCACCCTAAAGACCGGTTATTGTACTGCTGGAATCCACACTGTGGATTTCGACGGCACTAACTTGCCATCTGGGACTTATTTCTACACTTTGCAAACCAAAAACTCCACCACAACTCGCAAGATGTTGTTGGTGAAATAGTTCTTTATACCCCCCCATTGTTTCACAACAGTGAAATGATAAACAAATCCCCGCTCTTGAGCAACAGCTTAAGACGGGGGTTTTTATTTTGTTTCAGGAAGTGATTTACCTTTAAATTTTTTAAGATATTTTATAAAACTGCTGATATGAGCGCGAGCAGTTTTTTTATACAAAGTTTTTAACCAAGAACTTTGAGCTGAATCACGCTTATGTAAATGAATTACCTCGGCTTCTCCTACATAAGCCACTTTATATCCATTCTCCCAAAAACGTCGTGACCAATCCAAATCCTCCATATACATGAAATACTGCTCATCAAACAAACCAACTTTTTTCAAAGCATCATGACGAATAATTAAACAAGCACCAAACAAAGCTGGTACATAAAAATTATGAGCATGGTTTATATCGGTCATAAAATAATTATCCAGCCAAGTTCTACCAACTTTAGTTTTACCTAAAAAAGTACGACGATAAAAAGGTAAATGCCAGTCTGGAAAACGAGTACAAGAATATTGCAAACTTTTATCAGCATTAACTAAGCGTGGCCCAGCTATAGCTACATCAAGATTCTCCTCCATATATTGATACAAAACTTGAAAAGCATCAGAAAATATTGCTAAGTCCGGATTACAAATCATAATATATTTTCCAGTAGCAGCTTTGATGCCAATATTATTTCCAGCGGCATAACCATTGTTAGTTCTATTTTGTATAAATTTAACTTTGCTATTATTTTTGACGACACCCTCTATTCCATCATAAGTGCCGTTATCAATAACAATAATTTCATACTTAAAAGGCAGAGATAAATTATTAATATTAGCTAATAATTCTCTAACTAAGTTTTTTTGTTTATAATTTAAAATGATAATCGATAATTGCATATTATTTCCACCAATTACGTATATCTTCGGGATTAGTTTTTCTATTTTTCTTTATATATTTTCTTTTTTTCTTCAATTTATTTTTTAATTTTAAAAATTCCTTAAAACCCTTAAGGGTTTTTCTCTCAAAAATTATAAAATAAATTATCTTTTTAAACTCGTACCATAAAATATAAAATAAATCACGCCAAATATTAGAAGCAAAAGAATTTTTGTATAGCGTAGCTAAATGATTACGATAAGATAATTTATTGGCAATGCCCCTGCTTTGACGATCTGCTCTGGTAGCTTTTAATTTTGAGACACTACGATGATGATAAGCCACAGTAGAAGTAACTAACCAATTTTCATAACCAGCCAAACGAAAACGCCAAGCTAAATCTATGTCTTCTTTGTAAGAAAAGAAATCTTCATCAAAATATTCAAACTGATTGTTATTTTTTGGCAGCTTTACAACTTCTAAAGCAGCTCGCCTGACTAATAAGGCTGTAGCTGATAAGCCAAACACTTCGACGGCATCTTGATCCAATTTAACAGCTGGATCATAATCCTTTTTTCCTTGTTGCCAGTCTATAACCTTACGATTTCTGTGCATTTTTAAACCAAAAGAATCAATTATTTTAGTAGTATTTGATTGTTCAAAATCCCAGTATAAAAGCTTGCCAGAGACGCTGGCGACATTGGGATTCTTTTCAAGAAAAGCTATAGCATCCTCTAAATAATTTGGTGCCAACATCAAATCCTGATTTAAGAATAATATATAATCCGACTTTGACCAATTGATAATTAAATTATGTCCTTTAGCAAAACCTAAATTCATTTTTTGTTGAATAACTTTAGCTGGCGGATAATGTTCTTTGATAGTTGCTATTGATTCATCGTCAGATGCATTGTCCAATACTAATAATTCCCAATCCTGAAAAGTTTGCTCTGTTAAACTTTTAAGTAACAACGGGAGATAATGTGCGCCATTCCAAGTCAGTAGGCTAATTGTTAATTTTGGTCTGTTAGTCATTAAGATTTTTTCTTATACTTCAACGCCCAAGCATAAAGAGCTGTCAAAAATAAATTAAAAGGAATAACAATAATTATAATAGCAACTTCCCAAATGGGTCGATGTTTCATAAAATAACGCAATAAACTAAAATCAAAAAATAATTGCTTACGTAACATATTCTGTTTAGCGAAACTAGTACCGCTGTGATGAAGAATATGAGCTGTTGGCAAATAGCGAATAATAATATTCTTCTTTTTAGCTCGTTTACAATAATCTACCTCTTCAAACCAAACAAAAAATTTCTCATCTAAAAAACCTATTTTTTCAAAAGCTGAACGAGTAATAATCATCGCCGCACCCATAATCTGTTCAACGTCTTGTTCTTGATTATAATTAAGATCTTGAGCAAAATAATGTTTAAATATCCTATTATTAGGATATAAATTAGTCATTTTCAATAACACAAAAAGCTGTGAAAATAATTTCGGAAAACGACGAATTGATGGCTGTAAACTATGATCAGAATTTAAAATTTGTGGACCCAAAATACCAACCTCTGTGTGTAGTTCCAAGTAATTGATAATAGTTTTAAAAAATCCAGACTCAACCTCTGTATCAGGATTCAACAAAAACATATACTTACCTCGTGCTTGCGCTAAAGCAATATTATTAGCTGTAGCAAAACCTTTATTACTAGACAAAGCAATCATCGTCACTTGTGGATATTTGGCCATAACCATTTCTGAGGTGTTATCACGAGAATCATTATCGACCACAAAAATCTCTGCTGCAAAATCTTTTACATCAGCAATAATAGAATCCAGACATTTTTCTAAAAGCGGTCTAACCTTCCAATTAACAATAACAATCGAAATATCAATCTTGTCCATGCTAGCTTAACTTTTTATTAATCAAATCCATCATTTTATCTGCAGCACTAATCCAAGAATGTTTTTTAACGAATTCCTGTCGCTCTTGCTTTTTATCGTCATTATCAGATTTTAATAAATCATTTAATTTATCATTAAAATCTTCACTGTTATTAGCCACTGCGATCATATCTTCAATATTTTCTGTACCTGAATTCTGAGTAGCAACCACTGGCTTACCACAAGCTAAATATTCATACATTTTCATTGGATTTGTACTAGCGCTGAATTCTGCCTGTTGATGAGGGATAATTCCGATATCAAATTGTTGAATATACATCGGTGCCTCATTATACGATTTGTAACCCAAAAAATAAATATTTTTTAAATTATTCACCGCTTTTTTTAATTCATCTTGCTCGCTCCAAACAGGACCAACTAAAACAATAGATTTTTTGGGATTCGCACGAGCCAAGTGTTCAATTAATTTTAAATCAACTCTATCTTGAATAACACCAATATAACCAATTATCGGCTTAGGTATATCTGCAATGTCTCGGTTAACCAAAGCAAACTTTTGATTATAATGTTTGTAGTCCACGCCATTTGGTATCCAATAAACATTTGGCTGATCATCAAAAAAATGAACTAACTTCTGTGAAACCGTAAAAATAAGATCAGCTTGGTTTTTAAAAATATTATAAGATTCAGTTAATCGTTGTTGATATTTTTGATATGATGAATGATTCAACCAATTATCTACTGCTTCAAAAACGGTTAATTTCTGACCTAAATTATTTAAATAAGGAGCTACAAAAGGAAAAAATGACCAAACTACTACATCGCCAAAATTAAGATCTAAGGCAACTTTTTTTATATTATTCAAAGTTTTATTTGGCCTTAAACAAAAATTAACTCCAGAATAAACATACAATTTATCTGACACCTTAGTTACCTTGCTAGTCCATTTTCTATTAACTACTTTGGCGTCTTTAAGATTCAAGGCAATATTCTCTTTATAATTACGTAGTGCCCTCTTAAAATTTAAAGGCAAATAATCAACAGCTAAAATTTTACCTATCTGATCATTTTGCAACAATTGTTGTAACACATGATAATTCCTATTTGATACGCCCTCTTCCCATTCAGAGAAACTAGACATATTAAACATGATGACATCAAATTTTTTCATATTTTTATGTTATAACCACCCTTCTAATCTTTTACTTTGTTCTTTAGCAGATGGAAACTCCTGACTACGTTTATAAGCATTTTGAGCTAATTTCCAACTAAGTTCACAATCACTAGCAAATAATCTAATAGCTTTAGATAATTCATTTAAATTATCAGCTTCAACTAATAAGGCATTTTCTTCATTAGTTAATATTTCTTTTACTCCTCCGCTATTTCCGGCAATGATTGGTAGCTGACAATTAGCTGCTTCTAGGAAAACCAAGCCAAATCCCTCGACATCTACATTGGTCATTCGGTGAGGAGTAACAAAGATGTTAGCTAATTTATAATAGTATATCAGCTCCGAATCTGCAACCTGACCAGCCCAGATAATCTTATCTTCTATTCCGTGCTCTTTTACTAATGTTATAAGATTTTCTTTTTCTTCTCCTTCTCCTACAATTAAATACTTTAGAGGCAAATCTTTATTTTCAACAATAGCTTCTATAACTAAATCATGAGCTTTTCGCTTATTTAGACGGCCAACTGTTAATAAAACCAAATTATCATCTGTGATATTTAATTCTTTTTCTAAATTTAATAATTTATCTTGATCAATATGAGTTTCTAAATCAAAACTGGGATAAAGCACTTTTATTTTATTTTTTTCTAAATTTAAATCTTTAATTAAATTTGCAGTATTTTGGCTATTAGTAATAATTAATTTTGCATTAGCTAGAATTTTCTTAGTTAAGCTAGATTTATTTTTTAAAGCTAGATTTACATCTAAACCATGTAGAGAAATAACATAGGGAATTTTATATAATTTAAACATTAAATAACTCAAACTACCAAAAGGTAAAATATTAGGGGTAAAAATTTGTTCTATTTTATTTTCCTTGATGATCTTTTGTATCTTAAAAAAACTCATCAACCAAGTTGGCTTCAAAAAACTACTTGTTAATTGCAAATTTAAAATATTATCTTTAGTTTTTACTTGATCATTATCAGTAATAACTAAATATTTATCTTGCGGTAAATGTTTAAATAAATTATAAACATAACGAGCAACGCCGCCAGGAAAAGGAAAATATTCATGAGTAAGTACCAAAGTTTTTTTCATTACTATAATTTATTCTTTATGAAATAAAGAATTTTTTAAATAAATAATTTCTTTGTAGCTTAATGTTTTGGTGACAAACATAATAGCAAAATATACTACTCCGCCAAGCAAGATAGTAAGTGGCCACCAAATAATATCTTTGAAATAAATAACTACATAAGCCATCAATATGCTAGCTAATAAAGCAATGAACAAAGATTTAATAACTTGGAAATTTATTTTTATTAAACTATTAGCTGCTTTTAAATTTAAGATAAATAATATCAAGGTACTAATAGAAGAAGCTAGCGCTGCACCCCAAACACCCCAATATTGAATAAATATTATATTAAATATTATATTTAAAATCATGGTAATACCCAAATTTCTGGTATTTACTAGTTGCTTATCACAAGCGTTAAGCATGCTAGATAAAGCAAAGTTCATAAACAAAAAGGCAATTGAAGCGATCAAAACTTGCAAAGGTAAAATAGCAGCTGAAAATTCTGTAGTATAAACTTGGTTAATGATCTCTGGTGCCAAGACAATAATGCCGACACTAAGCGGTAAAGCAATAAATCCTAAATAAGCAAAACCTTTATTAAATACTTTTTTTAATTCTTCTCTATTGTGTTTAAATAAATGAGAAAAAGCTGGATACAAAGCAGCTACGAAAGCCAAGGGAATAAACTGCCAAGCAAAAGTTATTTTATAAGCGACACTATAAAAACCAACTGAAGCATCGTCTAAAAATAACTTAATTAAAAATGTATCGATATAGGCATAAACTTTAGCAAAAATAGCAGCCGCGGCGAAAGGCCAAGCGATCCAAAGTATTTTTTTGATCAATCCTCTATTCCAAATAAAAAATGGTTTGACTTTATATTTAAAATACAAAACTAATCCAGAATAAATCAAATTAAATAAACTGGCTATAAATAAAACGCCAATAATTAAAAATAAATTATTAGTGAACTGCAACAAAGTTAAGCCAATGGTCATGACAATAAGTTGGAAAATAATTGTACCACGGGCTTCAAATTTTAGATTTTGTTGGCCACGAATAAAAGCATAGAACAATAAAGTGAAGCTATCGATCACGACAATCATGGTCGTCAAATATATTAACTCTCGTACAGCATCACCAGCAAAAACAAAAGTATTTAGCACTAATAAAAAAACAACAGCTGCCAGAGTAGCTATTAGTTTAAGAGAAAATATTTGCTTGAACCATAATTTACTATCGCTATCATCTTTGGCTACTTCTCGAGTCAACACTGGTGACAAGCCAAAATCCATCAAAACGGCAAACATAGTAGCAAAGGAGATAGCAAAAAAGTACTGTCCGATAGATTCAGCGCCTAAAGTACGAGCCAAAATAGTGAAGTATACAAAAGAAAGCACCTTTTGAAGTACTAAAGCAGTCAAGAAAAATGAGGAGTTTGCAGTGATTTTCCGGGTAGTTAACATGAAATAAGTATAGCAAAATTAGGCAAAAAAGCTAGTAAAACTGGGAAAAATAAAAGCGGTGAGATTTCACCGCTTACAGCTCAAATTAAGCCAGATTTTTGTCTGTTTGTCTGACTGGAAATTCCTCCAGCCACTTCCCGTGAAACTGTGCTGCACAAGTATCACAAACATCGTATTCAAGTGCACTGCCCCAGACATTAACCATGATTCGTTGTTGACGCTTGCCGTTGCAATTAGCTCGCATGCATGGTTTTTCTGGATCCAAAGCATCTGTTAGTGTATAAACCTGCAAAAACTTGGTGCTACCAAAAGCATGGCTCAGTCTGTTATCCAAAGACCATTCTTCATCTTTACGCAAAGAAGCTAGACCAACAGTAACCGTGAAATCACCATCTCTCCGCATTTCATAATCCAATAAAAAACGCTTTGCAGGACCAATTTCGAACTCCACCTCTGTTCCGTTGATGCTAACTATCTTGCCTTGAGCTCTTTCAAAAGGATTATCTTCTGAGATAACAGTCGCGATATCACCAATTTTTAAACTCATCGTGCCCTCCAGGCTATGTTGTATGAACTTTTTTATTATCTTAATACTAAATACTCTAAATGTCAAAAAACTCGCTATAAAAGCGAGTTTTTTGTATAGTAGAAATGATATAATTTTAACGTTTTGACCATACATTCGGCCTTGCTCTCCTCGAGTCTGAGCGACCTCGGAATCGAAGACAGCGTGTCACAAGCTTACCGCTTGCTCCACTGTGGTGCACGACGAGCTTTTTTCAAACCCGGTTTCTTTCTTTCTTTTCTTCGAGAGTCACGAGTCAAGAAACCTTCTTTCTTTAGATTTGGTTTTAGTTCCTCATCAGAAGCAAGTAAAGCACGAGCAATACCATGTCTAACTCCTTCAGCTTGACCTTTTTGGCCGCCACCTAATACTCTGACCGAAAAAGCAATATTTTCACGTCCAGCCACCTTTATAGGGGCTACAACAGCTTCTTGCCATTCAAAGTAAGGAAAGTATTCTTTATAATCTTTACCATTGATAGTAATCTCAATACCTTTGACAGTTTTTTTCAAAAGGCGTACGCGAGCAATTGCTCTCTTTCTTCTACCAACAGCTGGAATATAATCTTTATTGTCTTTGTCTTTAATCATGAGTTTATTTGATAATTAACCTTTTCAACATATTATTTCGTAATCTATTCTTTGGTAACATATTATAAATAGTCTTACGTAACGCTTCACCTGGATTATTTTCCATTAAATCAGATAATTTAGTAGTACGAATACCACTTGGATAACCAGTATTACGATAATACACTTTATCTTCTAATTTTTTACCGCTAACTTTAAACTTAGAAATATTTGATACTTCTACGATATCACCGCAATCTGTATGTGCTTGGTAACTAACTTTATTTTTACCTTGCAATAAAACAGCAATCTGTGAAGCTAAGCGACCAAGAATTTTACCGTCTGCGTCAATTTGGTGTGTTGTTCTTTCCATATAATTATACTAATTCTATTTGGGCCATAGGAGCGCCATCACCCTGACGAACACCCATTTTAATAATACGACAATAACCACCGTTTCTATCTTTATAACGTGGTCCTAAAACATCCAAAACTTTCTGGACTGCTTTTTTGTCTGGCAAAACTCTAGCCAATCGTTGTTTATTATTTACAGTTTTAACCTTGCCTCTAGTAATTAACTTTTCTACAAATGGTCTCATGACCTTAGCCTTAGCTTCTGTTGTCTTGATCTTTTCATATAAAATCAAAGAAGTAGCTAAATTTTCCAACATAGCTTTACGAGGGGCTTTTTTTCTATCTAATATTTTGGTTACTTTACGATGTCGCATGATTTTTTCTTACTTTTTATCTTCATCCTGAGCGTTAGCCGAAGGATCTTCTTCGTCTTCTGTTTTAGATGTGTCTTCATTTTCTTCTTCTGCTACTTCTGGCATTGTTCTGTCTCCGGACCATAAATCAAAATGACTAGCTAGAGTAGCAGACGCTTTAACAATGGCTTCCTCAGCTGTAACAGTTCCATCTGTTAATATATCAAAAGTCAATTTTTCATAATTAGTCATTTTACCAACTCGAACATGAGAAACATCAAAGCCAACATTTAAAACAGGAGAAAAACTAGAATCTACTAAAATAGTACCAATTTCCATTTTTTCTTTTTCACGTTGCTCTACGGTTACATAGCCTAGGCCTTGTTCAACTGTAATTTCCATATTCACATTGCTGCTTTTATCAGTCAAAGTAGCTATTACTAAATCTGTATTGGCTACTTCTACGTCGGCATTTTTAGCAATATCACCAGCTGTTAAAACTTTTTCACCTTTAGCGCTTAACTGTAATTTTACTGGCTCATCAGAAAAAAGTTTTATTCTCAATTTTTTCAAATTAAGCATAATTTCTACTACGTCTTCTTTGACACCATTGATAGTATCAAATTCGTGTTGTACTCCATCAATTTTGAATGAAGTAACAGCAGCACCAGCTAATGATGATAGCAAAACACGTCGCAAAGCATTGCCAACGGTTACACCAAATCCAGGATAAAAAGGTTCAATAATCACCTCATAGCGATTATCTTTTTTGTCCTCGATTTTAATTTTGTCTGGTAAAGAAATTTGATTGGCCATAAAATTGTTTTCAATTTTTATTTTATTATCGTGAGTAAAACTCAACGATTAAATTTGTTTGAATATTTTGTGGTAGATCATCATCATTTGGTAAACCAGCAATAGTAATAGTCATCTCTTTTTTATCTAATACTAACCAGCTAGCAGTTTCTACTTTATCTAAAATCTCTGTTAAATTTGTCCAATAAGTTTTTTTTAGTTTATTTGGTTTAACTTTAATAACCTGACCAACTTTTACCTTAAAAGAAGGAATGTCAGTCTTTATACCATCAACTTCAAAATGTCCATGATTAACTAATTGACGTGCTAAACGATGAGTATTAGCTAGTCCTGATCTGAAAATAACATTATCCAAACGAGACTCTAACAAAGTCAATAAATTTTTACCAATATCTCCTGGCATTTTTTGTGCCTTTTTGAAAGTCAAAGAAAATTGTTTTTCCAATAAACCATAAATAGCCTTAGCTTTTTGTTTGGCTAACAATTGACGGCCATATTCAGAAACTTTAGCAAAAGTTTTTTTAGGACCATGTTGACCAGCCGGATAAGGACGCTTATCCAGTGGAGATTTGACTGTATCAGCCACGTTTTCATTAAAACGACGACTAGCTCTATGTTTTGGTTTAAGATTTCTACCCATATCTGATTAATTGTTTATTATCTAAAATTATACTCTTCTTACTTTTTTAGGACGACAACCATTGTGTGGAATTGGCGTTACATCCTTAATAGATGCCACTGTAATACCATTTGCATGTAAAGCACGAACAGCAGCCTCTCTGCCAGATCCAACACCTTTTACAAATACATCCACTTCCTGTAAACCATATTCTTTAGCTTTTTCAGCTGCATTTTTAACAATAATACCAGCTGCATAAGGAGTGGCTTTTTTTGGTCCTTTAAAACCATTAACACCGGCTGAAGACCAAGCTATAATATTACCATTAGCATCAGTAAGACTGACGATAGTGTTATTATAAGTAGCCTGAATATGAGCTTGCCCACGGCTTACTTTTTTCTTTAATTTCTTTTTTTTACCAATTTTTTTCATATTGCAAATCTACGAATTTCAAAAATATAATTATGTTTTCTGAGCAGCATTAGTTTTTCCGCTACCCATTGTCAATCTTTTATTACCTCTAACTGTACGTGAATTTGTCTTAGTACGTTGACCCCTAGCTGGTAAACCCTTAGCATGACGTGAGCCACGATAAGACTTTACTTCTTTCAAACGTTTAATATTAGATATCTTTGTTCGACGTAATTCACCTTCAACCGTCAAATCTTTTTCAATTATTTGTCTTAATCTGTTAATATCTTCTTCCGAAATATCTTTAACACGAGTATTTTTATCTATCTTCAGTAAATTCAAAATCTTCTGTGAGGTTGTTAAACCAACACCATAGATATAAGTTAAAGCTATTTCTGCTCTTTTGTCGTTAGGAATATTGACTCCGGAAATTCTTGCCATAAAATTTTGTTTAAATTTATAAGGTTAAAAAAACTTAACCTTGTCTTTGTTTATGTTTAGGATTTTTACAATTACAAACTACTCGATTTTTACGACGAGTAACTTTACAATCTTTACACATTTTTTTTACTGAAGCTCTTACTTTCATATTGATTTGTCATTCTGAACTTGTTTCAGAATCTAAATTAATCTTATTTTTTAAATTTTATCAGAATCGTGTTATTTTCTAAAAATAATTCGACCCTTGGTCATATCGTATGGACTTAATTCAATAGTCACTTTATCACCTGGTAAAATACGAATTTTATACATTCTCATTTTACCTGATAAATGAGCCAAAATTTCCTGATCATTTTCCAAAACAACCTTAAAAGTGGCATTAGGCAATAATTCTATTATTTCCCCACCTACTTCTAAAAATCCTTTTTTATTTACTTTGGTAGTATCTTCGCTCATTAACAAATGAATAATAAAAAATAAATTAATTACATAGTCTTTACTATATAAAAATCTAGCTTTATACTTTTCTTTATTTAAAATTTACGCCCCTTAATTATACGGATTTTTTTTGATTTGTCAACCCATAAGGGGCTATTTTTGCCTATGATTACTGACTATTTTAAAATAATCATGAAAAAGTCAATAAAAACGGGCTTTTTAAATAATTCTTGATCTGCAAACTTGTATTGATTACTTGACAAAATGCTAGATATATGCTATATTTCTATATTAAATAAGTTCGTTAAAAATTAGGAGAGACAAATGTCTAAGAGATGGTTTATTTATTTGATCAGCCTGATGGCTGTCGTTGCTCTTGGTGGTTACTTCTTACCTCAGGCATTGGAATGGTACAATGCTCTGGGAGTAAACCGAATGGAAATGTATAGTGATCTACTCGGTGGCATAATCACCGGTGCGCTTATCGGTGTAATCTTTGGTTTTATTATAAGCAATTTAGCTGGCAGTATCATCGCAGGTATCGTATGTTCAGTCTTGGCTATACATGCTAGCTCGCCAGCAGCATTAGTATTCTTGACCAGTTATATGGTTTTCCTGTTTCCAACCTACTTAATAAAAACCCATTACAAGCCTTGGGATACTCGGCATGTTGAAAGAAAAACTATACCTGGAAACTGGGCCGCCTACTTTCTCGGCCTGATGTTTGCCATTATGATTGGCAGCTACTTTTCACATCAAGTAATAGAATGGCATAATGGCTTGAGTCCAGAAAACCAAACTTTTGTAATCGTTTTGGCGATTACTGGTATAATTATAGGAATACTTTTTGGGATATTCATGGGAACCTCTCAAAAAGGCAAAGAAGCCATTACTGTTGCAATAGGCGTGATAATTGGCGCGATTATTTTCACATTCATTATCGGGAGAATTGAATCAGTGGATATTGGATTATCTTTTGGAATATCCTTGCCCATCATCTACTTCATCGCCTTTTTCCCGATCTATTTCATCAAAAACCCCCAAAAACCAAAAGTTTTCGAGAGGATTGCCTCATAATCTCCTCGCTCTTTTAAGAAATTCAGTCCTTGTTTGCATCCGCAGACAGGGACTTTTTTATTTTAAATAACAAACTGTACTTCTTCCATTAACTGAACGCCATATTTACCCCGAACTTGCTGCTTTATCAGACTAGTTAGCATAATCACATCCTCAGCACTAGCCTGATCTACATTGATAATATAATTAGCATGCTTTTCTGAGACTTGAGCACCGCCAATAATTTTACCTTTTAAGCCAACTTTTTCAATCAGATATCCAGCTGGTATTTTTTGATGTTTAGTAAATTTATCAATCTCAATTCCTCGTTTACTTAAATCATCAATATCAACTGTAGAAAAATCAATATTCTTAAAAATACACCCAGCAGACGCCTGATTTGGATGATTTGTACGTCTAGCTGTTAATCTTTCGGCCATTAATTTTTTAGCTGTGGCTACATCACCCATTTGCAAGCCCAAGCTTGTTTCTAGAATAATGTATGGCTTTTCTTTAAAAATACTATGTCGATAAGCAAAGCCAGCTTGTTTATTAGTCATTTCTTGATATTTAAAATTTTCATCTAAATATTTAACACCAACAACGACAACATTCATTCCTTGACCAAAAGTACCAGCATTGCCACGTACTGCTCCGCCGACTGTGCCTGGAATACCTGCTGTAAATTCTAAACCAATCAATCCTTGATCCAATGCCTGACTTGCTAAAAAAGCCAAACTGACTCCAGCACCAACAATCACCTGTGTATTACTAAACTCTATATTTTGCAAATCTAATTTAATTACTAAGCCTTTAATTCCATGATCAGATATTAGTAAATTACTACCACCACCCAAAATAAAGATTTCTAAATTATTTTCTTTGGCAAAACTAATTGCTTCTTGCACTTCCTTAATACTTTTTACAATAACAAAATTTTCAGCAGGACCACCTATTTTAAAAGTAGTATATTGAGCTAATGAAATATTTTTTTGGATGTCCATAATTTAATCTATTAACTCTCTAGCTAAATCGTCAATATCTCCAGCACCAATAAACAGTAAAACTGAATCAACTGGATTTATTTTTTGAATAATTTGTTTTACAGCGGCAAAATCTTTGGCATAATGTTTCCGTGAATTTTGCATTTTATTTATCAAGTCTTGACTACTAACATCTTCATGTTCTTGATCTTCTCGGCCACCAACTTGATAAATCTCTGAAATAATAACATGATCTGCTAAATCAAAACTAATAGCAAACTCATCTAACAAAGTCTTGGTTCTGTTATGATGATGCGGTTGGAATATGCTAATTATTTTCTGATCGGGATAAAAATCTTTAGTCGCTTTTAACAAGCCTTTTATTGCATCCGGATGATGAGCATAATCAGAAATAACTATATTAGTTTTAAAATTACCCAAATTTTCAAATCTACGCCAAGTTCCTTTGAATTCATGTAAGCCATTCCAAATCTGGTGTTTATTTACACCTAAATATCCAGCAGCCGCTACAGCAGAAGTAGCATTGTATACATTGTATAAACCTGGAGCATTAAGAGAAAATTGCATTTTGTCAGCGCCTTTTTTATTAATCTCAAAATTTTGTTTACCTGGCTCTATTTGTAAATCACTAAATAAATAATCAGCTTGCTGCTGACCAAAAGTCAAAATATTTTTAGATTTAATATCTGCGCTATTTTTATCATCCCGATTTTTAATCAAAATTCCATCTTTTGGTAATTTATCAACAAATTTTTGAAAGTGATCTTTAATATCATCTAAATCTTTGTAAAAATCTAAATGATCTTCCGCAATATTAGTTAGTACAATAACATCCGGATTTATTTCTAACATATGCGCCTGCCATTCACAAGCTTCTACTACTAAAATGTCAGATTTACCTGCTCTAAAATTACTATTCCATTGCGGTACTAAACTACCAACAATAACCGTAGGATCTAAACCAGCTTTTTCTAAAATCAAACCAAGCATAGCAGTAGTTGTTGTTTTACCGTTTGTGCCGGTGACAGCAATGGTTTTGTAGTTTTTACTTAAATGTCCCAAAAACTCAAAGTAACTAAGAACTGGAATATTTAATTCACGAGCCTTTGCAAGTTCTGGATGATCATCTGGTAAAGCAGAAGTATAAACAAATAAACTAATATTATTACTAATATTATCTGCTTTTTGAGTATAATTTATATAAACCCCCTTGTCTTCTAAACGCTTAGTGACTTCAGATTTTATACTATCAGAACCCTCAACTTCCTTTTTTTGATGCAAAAAATAATAGGCAATAGCAGACAAACCAATGCCGCCAACGCCAGCTAAATAAACTTTATTTACTTTATTTAAGTCTAAATCCATTATTTTTGCTTATTTAAGCACATCTTCTATTAATTTAATGTACTTGTCAACTGGATTTTTAGGAAATAAATTATATAAATTTTCACCCAAAACTTGCTGAAATTTTTTATTAGGTAGTAATTTATCTAAATAACGAGCTAATATTTGACTACTACCCTGTTTGACCATAATGGCAGCATTATGTTGAGCGAAAAATTTAGCATTATCTTCTTGGTGACTATCAGGAATAGGAATGATAATTAATGCTTTTTTTAACGCGGCTGCTTCAGTAGTTAAAGAAAGTCCAGCTCTAGAAATAATAATATCAGCCTGAGCCAATAAATTTATCATTCCTTGTTCAATAAATTTGTAAGGCTGATAATTTGGCAAAGCTAAAGCTTGATCATAATTTTTAGTTCCTAAAATATGATGAATTTTATGGGTTTCTGTAAGCCGTGGAATAAATTCTGCTAAAAATTGATTAAAATCTCTGGCCCCTAATCCTCCACCAGTAATAACAATAGTTGGCTGATCAGTGGTTTTTTTATTATCCACTCTCACTGGATTACCAGTCACCACAACTTTATTGGCTTTAAATAAATTTTTGCTAGCAGCAAAAGTAACAGATATTTTTTTGGCAACCGGCGCCATTAATTTATTTGCCAAACCAACTCCAATGTCTTGTTGATGAACAATGACGGGAATACGCAAAAGCCAAGCAGCCCAAGCTACTGGCACAGCGACAAAGCTTCCAGAAGTCAATACAATATCTGGCTTAAATTTAACAAGCAAAAATATACTTTGCCACCAGGCTAATTTTAATTTAAATAAATCTACAAAATTTGACCAAGACCAATAACGACGTAATTTCCCACTGCTAATTGACTTAAATTCTAAACCAGCAGCTTCAACCATATTTTTTTCTGGCCCCTGATGACTACCGATAAATAAATAATCAGCCGAATATTTATTTGCTACAGCCAAAAGTGGGCTAACAGAGCCCAGGGTTCCGCCACCAACTAATAATATTTTTTTATGTTTATCTTGTTTCATTAGTTTAGATCATATTCTCCTGTCAAAGGAACAAAATAATTATGTCTATTACCGCCCCAAGAAGACCAATCACCACCACCATCGTCACAACTAGCACCACTTGTAGCACCACCACCTGGACCTTCATAACAATCTTTTCCTCTATAAAAATATCTTTTAAAATTAAAAAATAAGGCTTGTTCTTCAAGCGTGCCACTAGCTGTTGGACAAAAAGACAATACATTATTAATCCTCTCCTCCGGCTTTGATTCATTCTCTAAATCAGCAGCTAAAAGGACTAGCACGCGATTGCTATCCATACCATAACACCAATCAGAAAACCCAGATTGATTTGTAGTATTCCAGCTCAAGTAAGGCTCAGTAAAAGTACAATCAAAACAACCACTGTCACAACAGTTATTCCAATTTTGATAATTGATAGCCGCTTCATTATTTGGATTTAATTCACCACAATCATCGGGTGGTGGTGCAGTTGGCGATGAACAATCAAGTGGCCAAGGAAAGGCCCACTCTGTAACATCGAAAACCCAATAAGTTGGGCCCCAATACAAATAAACATGATGATGAATTACGTTATCGTCGTCGTCACCTGCATCCCAACTATTTAGTTGGTTAATCGGATCTTTGATGTAGTCATCAAGATAACCACCTTGAACTGTGGTGTTTTCGGGCACAGGACCACTGATGGTTCCATGGATTAACGTTAATTCTCCCCCTTCTACTAAAAATGGCATCATAGTTTCGTTGGCACCCTCTTCCCAATCAACACCAGTATATTCTTGCATGCTATAATGATTATTAGATGGATATTGACCATAATCTGTTTTAAATAGCTCTAAGGCTCTAGCTAATTGATGTAAATCTGCTTTACGCTTACTATCTCTAATTGTTTGTCTAATCTCTGAAACACCAACATAAGTGACTCCTGACAAAATAACCATTATACCAATCACTACTAAAAGCTCTACCAGAGTAAACCCGACCCGTCTTGAGCTTAGCCGAAAAATTTTATTAGATAATTTCATATAATTATATTTATTTTATTTCTGTAAATCTTGATATATTAGCTAAAATACCAATGCCCAATAAGGTTACTAATAAATTTGTACCACCTAAAGAAACAAAAGGCAACGGTACACCAGTTAGTGGCAATAAACCAATGATACTAGCAATGTTTATAAATATTTGCGCTGATAACCAAACAACAATGCCTAAAGCTACTAATTTAGCAAAATTATCCGTACTATGCCGAACAATATGAAAACCTCTAATCATTAATAAAGCAAATAAAAGCACAAATAAAGTCACGAAAATAAAACCAATCTCTTCAGACACAATAGCAAAAACACTATCCCCTGCTGGCTCTGGTAAATAATTAAATTTTTGTCTTGAATAACCAAGGCCCAATCCCCACAAACCACCAGAACCAACTGCAATTAAAGCTTGTCTAATTTGATAAGTAATGCCTAGTGGATCTCTTTCTGGGTCTAAAAAAGCTAGAAAACGATTCATTCTATAAGGCGCCGCCTTAACCATTAATGCTAATCCAAATAATCCAGCCATTATAATACCGGATAAATGTTTCCAACTAGCACCAGCCACAAAATACATAGCCAACGAAGTTAAAATAATAATGCTCAAGGTTCCTATGTCTGGTTGCAAAATGATCAATATTGCAATCACAGCTAAAAACGAAATAAAAGGCCAAGCTCCTAAACGCCAGTTTCTAACACTCAAGCCTGTCTTAGACAACCAAGCCGCTAAAAATAAAATAAAACTTAATTTAACTAATTCACTGGTTTGTAAGGAAATATTGCCTAATTTTATCCAAGACTTAGCAGATGCTCCTTCTAATTGTAAACCTGGAATAAATACTAGCAATAACAAAACAATGGAAATAATAAAAAATAATTTAAAATACTTTTGGTAAACTTGATAATTTGTTCTCAAGGTAATATAAAACAACAATAAACCTGGTAATAAACCATGCAAAATTTGTTGTTTAACAAAAAAATAAATATCTTGATCACGTTGATGAAAGGCTAATGAAGAAGATGCTGAAGATAAAAATAACAAACCAAGAAATAAGAGCAAGACAACTACAGCCAACAAAATAAAATCTGGCTGATGCGATTGACGATCAACTGAAAAAGGAGCTAATAACCATTTTTTTATTCCGTTTCTAGCGGATTTTTTTCTTAGCATTTTTTACTAATTCTTCAAATACTTTTGCCCGTTCAAATTCATTGATAAACATATTAAAACTTGCTGCAGCTGGAGAAAATAAGATAACCTCAATATCTTGACCATATTTTTGTGCCATACTCCAAGCTAATGGCAAATTTTTTATATCAATACTTATGCGATCATTGGGATATTTGACTTTTTTTAATTCAATCAACAACTTTTTACTTCCAGATCCTGGAAATAAAATTAATTTATCTACTTTTTGTTTAATTAATTTAGCTAAAGCTGTATAATCCAAAACTTTATCTTCACCACCGGCAATTAATAAAATTTTCTGATCACCCATAGCATTAATAGCAGCACAAGTTGCATCAGGCGTAGAAGCTGTCGGATCATTAAAAATCTCTATCCCTTGCCATTTTCCTAAAGACTGTAAACGATATTCAAGATTTTTAAATTTACTAACCACTTTTTTAATATCTTTATTACTAATCTTTAATATCTTGGCTACACAAATAGCTGCTGCTATATTCTCTAAATTATGTTCACCAATCATACCAACATTTTGACTGAGCATTACTCGACTAATTTTCTGGCCATCATTAAAATAAAAAATACCGTCTTGCAAATAGACTCCTTTTACTTTTTTGTTTAATGAAAAATAAAAAACCTTAGCTTTAGTTTTATTAGCTAAATTTTTAGTATGAATATTATCAGCATTCAAAATAGCAAAATCATTTTTATTTTGATTAGCGATAATTGCTATTTTAGCTTGTTTGTACTCAGTAAAACTCTTATAACGATTAAGATGATCAATTAAAATATTAGTAATTACGGCAATGTGTGGCGATTTTTGATACTCAAACAAATTCTCTAAATGCCAACTAGACAATTCTAAAACTGGCAAGCTATTTTTCTTTAATTTATCTAAGATAGAAAACATCGGTGTGGTGGCAATGTTTCCGGCCACAACGTTAGTTGAAACTTTAGTTTTTAAAATCTTATGCAACAAAGTAGACACTGTTGATTTGCCACGGGTACCAGTAATACCAATAACATCCCCATCATACAAACCAAAAAACATCGTTGCCTCGTTGACTATTTTTATATTTAATTTACGAGCAATTTGTAAATATTTTGATTGTGGTGGTACACCTGGATTTTGTACAATTAAATCTTGATCCACAAAATCTATTTCCCGATGTTGACCCAAAACATATTGAATATTTTTAGAACCTTTAAGTTTGGCTAATTTATCTAAAGTAAGCTTAAGCTGCGCCTTGGTCTTCAAGTCTGTTACTGTAATTTGTGCCTTTTGTTTTAAAAGCCAACTAACAACTTGAAACCCTCCACCCTGCAAGCCTAGACCCATTACTAAAACTTTTTTATTTTGCCAATTATTTACCATAAACCTAAGTCAATAATAGCTAAAATAAGACCAACAACAGCTGTCACGCCAGCAATAATCCAAAAACGCATTACAATTTTTGGTTCGGACCAACCTTTAGCCTCAAAATGATGATGAATAGGCGCTGATAAAAATACTTTTTTCTTACGAATTTTTTTAGATGATATCTGAATAATTACTGAAAGTGACTCTACTAATAACAAAAAACCAATGACCGGCAATAACAAAGGATAGCCAGTCAGCATAGCTACAATGCCTAAGGACACGCCAAGTGACATCGCTCCTGTGTCACCCATAAAAAATCTAGCTGGATTAACATTGAACCATAGAAATGCCAATAAACCACCACTAATAACTCCACAAAAAGCAGCTAAATTATAACTGCCCTGCATAAAAGCAATTGTACCATAAGCCCCGAAAGCAGCTAAGACAATACCGCCAGCTAAACCATCTAAACCATCTGCTTCATTAACTGAAAAAGCCGTGGCCACAATAACAAAAACAAAGAAAGGAATAAACCACCAACCAAGGTTAAATAAACCAACAAAAGGTACACGAACAACATCCCAATCTAATTTGAAATAAAACCACCAAGCACCAAATAAAGCAATTAAAGTATAAATTAATAAACGATGTCTAATGGTCAAGCCGCCTCCTTTACCTCCACCCTGACGTGTAACATTAAACCAATCGTCTAATAAACCGACTATAGCTGAAGCCACCAAAGCACCTAATGGTAAATAAGTTTCTGGTCGAGTTAAAAAATTAAAACCCGCTAAAATAGAATTTGGCCAAATTTTAGCTATCCAGAAAAAAACTAAAGCTAAAACTAAAGTAGTCAACCAAATCAATACTCCGCCCATAGTTGGTGTGCCAGATTTTTTTTCATGCAATTTAGAAAATATTGGTGTATTACCAGAATTACGTATATTTTTACCCAAACGATATTTATACAAAAAATGTGTCAAAGCTGGCGTCCATAAAATAGCCACAATAAAAGCAATCGCCGAAAGACTTAAAATTTTAATAACCATGAAGTTGATGGGCATCATAAGTTGTAATTTAAAATATTAAAAAGATAAATAAAAATCATAAAATTAAGCAAAAAATTTAGAGTCAATAAAAAATGACTCCAAATAGCTTTTTTGGTCCATAAATAAGCTGCTAAATATGTATTAATCAAAGACAATACTAATACAATAACTGGAATCAAAATTAACCAAACCCAATTACCAACTACATCAAAACCAAAATAAATATTATAATGCAAAATAGCCAAAGGGCTAGCTTTTAATGGTTTAAATAAAAATACCAGCCAACTGGCCACCACCAATAGCATTGTAATATTTATCAGCCAAAAATTTAATCGGTCTTTATAAAAAACCTTAAATTTATTTAATTTCAGCATATTTATTCTTATTTTAACATATTTTGTTTAAAAAATCTATCCTCCAAAAAACAAAAATATTATACCATTTTATAAGCTAAACAAAGGTCTAAATTGAAATTGGGTGGTAATATTTTACAAACAGAAGTATAATATACTTATTAGACTAGATAATATAAAACTATGAATAAAAATGTTAGCCTTAGCTCTTTGATAAAATCTAAATCATCATCCGCTAAAAATATCTTAGATACATTATTAAATGATGCTATAAAAAATCAAGCCAGCAGTATTCATTTGGAAAATGATAATAATCAATTAAATTTACGTTATCGTATTGCTAGCCACTTACAAAAAATTAAAGATTTACCAGTAGCCTGGATAAATATCCTGGATGTACATCTAAAAAAACTAGCTAATCTTTCAGATAATCAAAATTTACCGCAAGAAGGACGATTTAAAATAAAAATTGGCAAAATTGATAAAAATCTAATTGTTAGCTTTTGGCCAAAATTTCAAGGTAACAAAATCACGATCAAAATTTTGGATGATAACAAGCTAAATAAGTTAGCCCTTAGTAAAAAAGATTTTGAGCAAATGCAAAAAACTCTAAAACAAAAAAACGGGCTTATTTTATTAACTCAAATAAAATTATTAGACAAAGATAAAATTCTTTATGCTTTATTAGAACAAATAGATAATGAACACCTAGATATCTTTACTTTAGAAGATTTCATCGAGCGCCCTTTACCTGGCATCCATCAACAGCAATTAAAAAATTGGCAAGACGATGAGGTTTGCCAACATTTAGAAAAATTACTCCGTCACCAGCCAGATGTAATAATGATATCAAAAATTACTGGTCCACGAATAGCTAAATCTACAATTAATGCTGCTATGACCGATCAATTAGTTATTGCTTATTTACCAAATAGTGACTTAAAAAATGGCCTAGAGTGTTTAATTAATTGGGGCATTGATCCTTATATTTTACAAAATGTATTGAAAATCACCATTGTCCAAAAAGACGACAAATTTAAAATTGCTTAAAGAAAATTAAACCGCTCGAACTTCCTTAACCTCAGGAAGTTCTTTTTTTATTTCCTGCTCTACTAATCCTTGTAAAGTAAATTGAGCCATTGGGCAACCTTTACAGGCACCTTGTAATTCCACTTCTACTATCCCTTTAGCTTTATCATAGCTTACTAATTTTATATCTCCTCCGTCAGCCTGTAAGCTAGGACGAATTTTATCTAAAATTTTATTTAATTTATCCATAAGTTTAAATTTTATTCTTTCTTAATTCAGCGACTTTATTAGCCGCTTCTAGTAAAGTGTCAAATGTACCAGTGTCTAGCCAAAATCCCTCATATCTAACAACGTCTAGTTGTTTATCAGCTAAATACAAATTATTCACATCTGTAATTTCTAACTCACCACGAGCTGATGGTTGAATAGCCTTAGCTCTTTTTACTACACTTGAATCATAAATATATAAACCAGTAACCGCAAAATCACTTTTTGGGGATTCTGGTTTTTCTTCTATACTAATAACTTGGCCGCCAGAATCAAATTCTGCTATCCCAAATCGCTGTGGATCAGGCACTTGTTTTACAAATATTTTACCGCCAGTTTTAAATGAAGTAACCGCTTTTTTTAATACATCATCTTGCCCAATAAAAATATTATCGCCCAATATCATCGTTACATTATCATTGCCAATAAAGTCCTCAGCAATTATAAAGGCCTGAGCTAAACCCTCAGGTTTTTCCTGTACTTTATAAGTGATAGTGATATCAAAATCTTTTCCATCACCTAATAATTTTATAAAATTATCAATATTAACTGGATCAGAAATAATCAAAATTTCTTTGATGCCAGCGTTAATCAAGGTTTCCAGAGGATAATAAATCATTGGCCGATCATAAACAGGCAATAATTGTTTACTTGTCACTTTGGTCAATGGATGAAGTCTAGTGCCGGCTCCGCCAGCTAAAATAATTCCCTTCATAATTTATTATTTTAATTTTTTCCACCAATTAGTATTATTTTTATACCACTCTACTGTATTAGTAAGTCCAGTAGAAAAATCAATTTTTGGTTTCCAGTTTAATTCTTTGTTTATTTTTTTGTTACTAATTGCGTATCTATAATCATGTCCAAGCCTATCTTGAACATACTCTATCATCTCTTCATTCTTATGCATAATTTGCAAAATCATCTTTGCTATATCTATATTATGCATTTCATTTTCTCCACCAACACAATATGTTTCCCCTATTTTACCTTTATGTAAAATCAAATCGATAGCCCGACAATGATCAGAAACATGAATCCAGTCTCTGATATTTTCTCCTTTACCATAAATTGGAATTTTTTTATCTTGCAATAAATTAGTAACCAACAAAGGAATTAATTTTTCTGGAAATTGATATGGCCCATAATTATTAGAGCAATTGGAAATCGTAATCGGTAAAGCAAAAGTATGATAATACGAACGAACTAAATGATCAGAAGCTGCCTTGGAAGCACTATATGGACTACGAGGATCATAAGCTGTGTCTTCAGTAAAAATACCTGTCTTGCCCAGGCTACCATAAACCTCATCAGTAGAAATATGATGAAATCTAATATTACCATTTTCTTTAGCCGCTCTCAACAAAGTACTAGTTCCTAAAATATTAGTCTTTAAAAAAACATCCGGATCTTGAATTGATCTATCAACATGAGACTCGGCTGCAAAATGAACAATCATGTCAATATCATTTTCTTGAATAATTTTTGATACCAAATCATAATCATTTATATCCCCTTTTACAAATTTATGATTTGCCTCTTTTGGTAGTTTTTTTAAATTATCTAAATTTCCGGCGTAAGTTAAGAGATCTAAATTTATAATTTTATATTCTGGATATTTATCTAAAATGTAATAAATAAAATTTGAACCAATAAACCCAGCTCCACCTGTCACTAATAAGTTCATATTATAATTTATTTTCTAATTTACTAAATACATTATCAAGTTGTTCTTTGGCTTGATTATCACACGACCAATGCACTAAAGCATCATCTGAATAACGTGGAATAATATGCCAATGAACATGATCGATAATCTGCCCAGCAGCCGCGCCATTATTAATTCCTAAATTATAAGCATCAGCTCCTAAAATCTCAATTATTTTCGGCGCTATTTTATGAATCATACTAGCTAAATCAGCTGCTTGTTGATCAGATAAATGCGTAAAATTATCAACATGATCTTTTAGAATAAGTAATGTATGTCCAGCAGTAATTGGATTGATGTCCAAAAATGCTAAATACTTTTCATCTTCATAAATAATTTTTGCTGGCAATTCTTTATTTATGATTTTACAAAAAAGACAATCCATATATTTTTTATTAGCTAATTAATTATTGATTAATTGTATTTTAAATAAATTAAAATCCTGATTAATTTCAGCTAGTCTAATAATATCCAAATTATATTCTGCTGCTTCTGTCTGTACATCTTTTATTTTTTCTTCTGACAAACTAGAGTAATAAAAAATATCAGTTGCAACAGCTAATCGCTCAAGCCGAGGCCATAAAGGTAAATCTCCTTGTGGCACAATCACTTTATAATAAGGAAAAAATAATTTATCACTACGCTCAGTTAAGATTACAGAATTAGCTGGCACTATTTTTTGTACTTTATCAAACTGATCATAATAATTTAACAATGTCTCTCTGTTTTTTTTCAAACCGTCATGAGGACTCAGAAAAGCTAGCTGCAAAGAAAAAATACTTAAAATAATTATTATGCCTGTTTTAATAATAATGGCTTGTTTTTTATTTTTGAAATTAAATAAAGATTGAAGAGCTAAGGCTACAATAGGCATGGCTAAAATATATAAAGGCAAAAAATATCTAACATAAGAAATACTAACAGTGTTATATTGTTTGACCAATGGATCAATTAAATCCCAACTTGCATAATAAATCAATAATAATATTCCAACTATTTTAGCAGTAATAAAATATTGACGCCAAATTTTATTAGTTTTAATTTTTCTAAAAAATAAGAAGCTAGCGGCGATAATTAATAGCCAATAAGGCCATAAAATTTTAATAAAATATTCCCAAATATTTAATATAAAAACTTTAGTATTCCAACCGAAAGGTAAAATAAATAATTTAAACCAAGTCCAAATATTATTTTCTTGACTTCCTACTTCGGTAGTAAAAGAATTAGCTTGCAAATTTAGATAGCCAAAATTAAACCAACCAGCATAAACTGATTTGTTTAACCATAAAGTTAAAAAAGCAAAAATAAATAATATTAGTATAAAAATAGCTAATCTAGCATGGCTTATTTTTTTATAATTAAAATAATATAAAAGAGCAAGCATTACTATTACCCAAATAAATTCTGTTGGCCTAACAAATAAAGACAAAATTACTAATAAACTAGCTAATAAAAATGTAAGATTAGAATTATTTTTAATACTAACAACTAATGCTAATAAACCACTGCTAAGTAAAAAAATAAATAATATAGTTGGTAACATCACTACATTAGCAAAAAATAACCACGGCCCTAAAGGAAGTAGTAATAGCGCTGTAATAAAAGCAATCTTTTGATCATAAAAAATATGACCAAACAATTTATACAAAATAAAGACTGTCAGGCTGGCTAATAATGGTGTAAAAAACAAGACCAATCCTCCACCGAAAACCTTAAAAATTGAACCAAAAATAATTATTGGCCACAAAAAAGTCATCGGCACCAAGAAGCCATTTATAACATTAATGCTACGAGTATGTAATAAATTATCCGTAAAATGATTAAAAACTTCTAAAATAGAAAATTGTCCTTGACTTGCAAAAAGTTGACTAAAAAAATAATTAGCATTAGCATCTGGCCAATTAAAAATTAGATGACCAATCTCCAAAAATTTTGGCCACCAAACTGTTAGGCTAGTAAAACTATAAACAAAAAAGAAGATAATACAGCCTAACAATACTATTAAAGAATATTTATTCTGTTTCACCCCGTTAGATATTAGTAATTATAAATTTCATACACAAATATTTTATTTTTTTCTTCTACATATGCCCCATAAATTATCTAACGGGGTGAATTGGCTAAATCTAAAACTTTCTCTATATATTTTTCTAATAAATATGGCCCAACACTACGATGACAATTATCAGCTAAGTTACCCAATTTATCTCGTTGTCTATGAATACTGGTAATTTTTTTACTTAAGGTTTTAAAATCACCAGCAGGATATGTCCAACCATTTTTTCCTTCGCTAATAAGTTCTGCCACACCGCCAATATTAGCTGCCAATACCGGTAAGCCCAAAGCTAAAATTTCATAAATAACTGTTGGTGAATTTTCATAGCACAAAGATGGTACAACTAAAATATCCATTTTAGAAATTATTGGCACCATTTCATTATGCTGTAACCAACCATAAAATTTAATGCGCTTATCTTTAGCTGCTATTTTTTTTGCTTCCGCCAAATCTGGCCCAACACCAATAATACTTAAACGCAATGATGATATACTCAAAGACTTAACAGTCTTAATTAATTCTAAGATACCTTTGGCTTTATGAATCTGCCCTAAATATAATAATTCTAAATTATAACTTTCTTTCTTATTTAATTTAAATAATTTCTTGACTGGATTTGGCACAACCACTTGTTTTGATTTACTAAAAAATCCTAAATCTTTATAATAATTTAATAAGAAACGAGAAGGCGCAATAACTATGTCTGGTGATTGCCATAAATAACGCATCAATTTTACATAGCCCAAAAATTTAAATATTTTATGCTGCCAAGAATTTTCTTGACCAAAAACAATTAAACCAGAAGGTGTAGCTAATTGCACATCATGCAAAGTGTGAATATGTTTAATTTTTAACCTACGTAATAATACAGGAGTTAAAAACCCCAGACCCATTATATTATGAGTAATAACCACATCCGGTTTTTCTTTTAACAATATTTTTTTGATTTTAAAATAAGAAAAAATATTGAAACTATCAAAAAGATGCCAGAGTAAACGAATAAATCCAGGAAAACGAAAATCATTTAGATAATGATAAATATTCAAAGGATAAAAACGATAAACTGGTATATCAGCATCGCCATTTTTACTAATTGCCAAAGACTTTAATCCATTATAAGGTCTGGAGCTAATAACAAAAACATGCTGCCAAGCATCCTTTAAGCCTTGTGCTTCTAAAGCAGCTATTACTTCTGCACCACCTCGAATTAAAGGTGGGTATAAATTGGATATAATTCCTATTTTCATTTGCAACAACTTTTAATAACATTCTCTAACTTATAGCCAACTGAATCCCATGTATATTTTTCTAATACCTTCTTCCTGCCATTTTGTCCATATTGTTTGGCTATTTTAGAATTACTCAATAAATATTCTAGCATCTGTACTAAATTATCTACACTACCTGGTTTGACCAGTAATCCTGTTTTCTTTTTATCAACTACCGAACGTACGCCTGGTAAATCTGAAGCAACCACTGGGACACCTGAGGCCATAGCTTCTAAAGCCACAATACCAAAAGCTTCCGATTTATCAATAGATGGCAAGACAAACATATCGGCTAAATTATAAAATTTTGGCAACATATTATCCTCGATAAAGCCAGCAAAAATTAGCTTTTTACCCAAGCCAAAACTATCGGCTAAACTTTGATAACTACTTCTTAACTCACCATCACCGACAATCAAACAACGTACTTTATCGCTATCAGAAAAATTTTGCATGGCTTGAATCAAAATATTGATCCCTTTAAAATAATGAGCCTTATCTAAACCACCGACAAATAAAATAACCTTTTTACCATAAAGATCGTATTTTTTCATCAACTCTTTATCTTTTGGTCGAGGCTTGAATAAAAAATGATTAACCCCACAAGGAATCTCAAAAAATTTTTCTGGCTCTATTTTTAAACGTTCTTGCAAGTTTGATCTCTGAGCATAATCTTTGGAGGTAACAATAATTTTATCTGCCCTATCCAAAATTTTTGGTAAAACGTATTGTGTATGCCAACGAAAAAACTTGGCCACTAAACCAGTACCTACCACGTCCATATGATAAGTAACTATTAATTTAATATCTTTTATTTTATCCAAAAAATAAATAGTTTCTGCGCCACCAAAAAATGGATAATGCAAATGAATGACATCAAATTTAGGTAAATGCCACCAAAGCTGCGGCAAAATACCGGCATTGCCATATTTAAACCAAGGACGTAAACGTTTTACTGTAAAAGGTAATTCCTCGGTGCTCTTAATTTTTTTATAGTGTGGTGTAAAAACTGTCACTTCATGTCCCAAGGCAGCTAAAGACCAAGCATTATGATAGGCAACATTGCCAATGCCGGCTTTATATGGTGGAAAAGTAGATGTAACTTCTGCTATTTTCATATCATTATCCTGAATTTGTAGAATGTTTACCAAAAAATAAACAATCTAATAATTTTAAAATATAAATCAAAAATTTCGTTAGCTATTTTTAAAGATTGTGATTCTAAAGGTTGAAATAGTATTTTACCAGAAAATTGTTTTAAAATAAAACGGTCATTAGTTACTCGATGTTGTTGGATAAATTTTCTTTTTTGTCTTAATATTTTCCATTGTGACAGAGAGAATAACCAGCTATAGGATTTTAGTTTCTGCTTCAAATATTTATGTTGCCAAGCATAAAACAATTGAGCAATCTCCATCAAAACTCCTGCTGGAAATAAAAATAATAAAGTAACTAACTTATAATTTTTTAGCATCACCCATAAACGATTACGTTCAAACCAGTACACTTGCTTGATACTGCGATCAAATTCATATTTATGATAAATCACGCTATCTGGAATCAAATAATTTTGATACCCCAATAATTGTAATGTCCATCCTAAATCCAAATCCTCTAAATACATAAACATAGTTTCATCAAACAGATTTTCTAGACGTGATAATGCTTCCATGGAAATAAAAACTGCTGCTCCAGAAGAATAATTGATAGTAGTAATTTTTTGTTTTTCATTATCCTCTTCTCCGCAATGACTACTATAACCAAAACCTAAAAAATGAATAACATTACCCAATGAGTTTATTTTATTTTTATCTGGACTTAATAAAAGCTTGGATTGCAAACTACCAAATTTATTATTTTTGGCAAAATCATAAAGAGGTTGTAAAAATCCCTTACTAATCTCTGTATCTTGATTTAAAAGATAAATAAAATCAGCCTTATGCTCTTTGGCGTATTGATAAGCAATATTATTAGCGCCAACATAGCCAGTATTTTTTTTATTTACTATAACTTTGACTTGGCTAAAATTATCTCTAATATAAGCTACTGAATCATCGCTAGAATTATTGTCTACTACCAAAACATCAAGATCAAAATCTTGATATTCATCAGACACTAAATCCGGTAATAGGTCTTGCAAATAATTTTGACCATTAAAACTGGGTATTATTATTATTACTTTAATTTTTTTTGACATTTTTAATTGCATCCTCTCTGACTATCTTAGTAATTTCTTTGTCTATCTTATTAAGACGAACAAATATTTTGAATAATAAATAAAAAATAACAATAACTGATAAATAAATTATCAAATCTGCTCCTCGACCAATGCCTAAAAAATTTGCCAGATAAGATGCAGTATTTGGCTGCCAGAAAACTACTAAGACAATCAACCACAAAATAAACCAAGCAAAAAAACTAGACAAAGATAACTTATCCGCTTGTCGCTGTTTAAATAATTTAAATAAAATTATTACTACGAATAAAGTAACTAATATTTGTAACCACATTATTTTATTAATTTACTAAATAATAAATCTTTAACGATTTTCCAACCGCCACCAATATTTTGACCAAAATGATGATAAATAACAGTCATTGGCACTTCTTTGGCTTTTAATTTTAAACTAAAAACCTTAGATAAAATTTCACTACAATGAGCCTTGCCATCTTGCTCAATAATTATTTTTTGAGCAGCTCGTCTAGACATAGCCCTAAAACCACTTTGTGGATCAGTAAATTTTATTCTAAAAAATAACCAATTAACCAATCTAGCAATAGGAAAAACAAAATGTTTTTTAAGCCAAGGCATCTCTGACTTTTTAGCTAAAAAACGAGAACCAAATACCACATCGTAATCATTATTTATAATTGGACCGATAATATCTTTTATTTCAGAAACTAAAAATTGCCCATCAGCGTCAAAATGTACAATTACTTCTGCACCTTGACTCAAGGCATACTGATTGCCTGTTTGCAAAGAAGCTCCTTGATCTCTGTTTATCCTATGTCGTAAAACAGTCACCTTAAATTGACTAGCCGCTCGACTAGTCTGATCAGTAGAAGCATCATCTACTATAACTACATTATAAGGCAAATCGGACAATTCAGTTAAAACTTGTCCGATTCGTGCTTCTTCATTAAAAGCTGGTATGATAACGAAAACTTTCATAATTTAATCATCTTTTTTATCATCATCAGAAAAAAATGGTTGATACAATCTAGATTGAGAACGTAAATAATCTATAGTCTGTTTTAAACCATCTTCTAAAGATATCAATGGCATCCAGCCTAATTCTGTTTTAGCCTTAGTAATATCTGGTATAGCTGGTTTATTAATATAAGCAAAATTTTCTTGGTAAGCAATTTTAGCTTGAGAATTTGTTAACTCAATAATTTTTTGAGCAATCTCAGTCAGCGTATGAGCCTGATCGTGCCCTAAATTTATAGGATCTTTTACATTTGAATCCATCAAGGCTATCACGCCTTCTACTACATCTTTAACATAACAAAAAGTAGAAGTCCATTGCTTATCACCAGCAATCATTACTTCTTTTCCGCTTAGTGCTTCTTGAATATAATCTGGAATTCTACGGCCAGCATGTTCTAACATTCGTGGACCATAAGTAGAAAAAATACGAGCAATCTTGGTATCTAATTTATAAAAATCACGATAAGTAGTTACTAATGTTTCAGCAAATCTCTTACCTTCATTATAACAAGCTCGTGGACCTAAAAAATCCAACAAACCATAATAATCTTCTTTAACTTTCGCGTCATCTTTTGGAGGTTGACCATAAACTGCCGATGTTGAAGCCAATAAATATTTAGCTTTAAATTCTCTAGCTAATTCTAAACCATTTATTACACCAATTGAATTTGAGACAGCGGTTTTTATTGGTAACTTAGTATAATCACGAGCAGAAGTAGGACAAGCAAAATTATAAATCTCCGCAAAGCCGTAAACTTCAATTTTAAATTTCTTTAATCCTGGTAAACTAGTTAAGTCAATTTTTTCTGTAACATCATGTCGAATAAATGCAAAACTTGGATACTGCAAAAGTCTTCTAATATTTTCAACATTAGAAGATATGAAATTATCCACACAAACCACATTATTACCTTTTTGCACTAAAGCTTCACATAAATGAGAGCCAATAAAGCCCGCTCCTCCTAAGACTAAAATATTTTTGTTACTATTATTTGACATAATTTTATTATTTATTCCTAGCTTATTTATATTTATTTAATAAATGATTAATACGCACTTTAAAAACGTGAAGTAAAGTCTTTATGTAAGACGCAGGTGTTACCTTAGATACCTGTTCAGAATCAGCCCAATCTACCGCCACTTCTTTGACGGCAATATTATACAATTTTGCTATAAACAACAATTCAAAATCAAAACCCCAACGATTAATGGTTAATTTATCAAATACTTTTATGGCACTACGATTAAATAACTTAAAACCACATTGAGTATCCCTAATTGATAAATTAAGTACCAATCTAATTAAAGTATTACCTAAATTCCCCAGACTAACTTTTAACCAATGTTGATACTGATGTACTTTGGATTGAGCCAAAGCTCTAGAAGCAATGATTATGGGATATTTCTTTGTATATGGTAATAATTTATCTAATTCTACGATAGTGGTAGCATTATCAGCATCCATGAATAACACTAGATCACCTTGAGCTGCTCGCATACCTTTGGCCACTGTATAACCTTTACCATGATTGGTCAAATTAACTAAAACTTTGATGTCTGGAATCTTTTTAACGATTTCTAAGGTACCATCAGTCGAGGCATCATCAACAACAATAATCTCAAAACTAGTGAATTTCTTTTCTAGCCAATTACTTGTCTTAGCAAGTGTACTTGCGATAAGTTTGGCTTCATTAAAAACTGGTATTACTACACTTAACTGCATTTTATTTTATCTTAAAAGTCCAAAGTTTTTGCATCCAAAAATTATAATTTACAACAATAACTACGATTATTAATTTGGCCCATAAATCATACCAGAAAAACACATCGACCAAGATATATAAAAAAAGCATGGTTAATAATAATCCACCTACTGCCACTAAAATAAACTTAGCATACTCTGTGGCTGAAAATTTATTTTCCAACTTAAAAGTCCAATAACGATTGAGTAAAAAACTAGAAGTAGCAGCCAATGAAAAAGCCAGAAAAGCAGCTAATAAATAATGCCAAGATAAAACACGAGTAAAAAATAGATAAGCCACAAAGTCAACAATCGTATTTAAAGCACCAATTAAACTAAATTTAATAAATTGTTTTAAAACTGGACGACTATTCAAAAATTTTATAATAACAATATCCTGATACCATTCCATAGACTAATATGCTAACACTTCTAACTGATAACCATTTTTATCACCAACATCACGTAAATAAAAACTATCCTTTTCTAAACCTAAATGATCATAAATTTTTAATAAAGCAGCCGAATTTTTATGAGGTAAGGCCAAAATCTCAGGTAGGCCATCTCCAGATAAATCACGAGCAATAATTTCTAAACCTGATCGCAAACTGCTATTAAAACCGGTAAATTGACCTTTTAATCGTCCTTTTTGACTAAACATCTTAATATCAGCTACTTGATCCTTGGCTGGCACAGTGATAATTTCCTGCCAACCGTCATTATTTACATCTCCAATTGTTAAATTAACTCCGCTAAGCATATTACTACTATAAGGCAAAAAGCTAGCTCTAAGACGACGATATTTATCAAATACTTTTACTTTAGCTATGCCCGTGTTATTTATTGTAACAACTTCATCATAGCCGCTATTATTAACGTCACCGACAGCAATATTCACTCCGCCAAAATAGTCATCATCATAAGCAAAAAATTGTTGACGCAAATTACCTTGCCAATCAAAAATACGGATATGTGGCCCACCATTTGATAAAGGTGCTGTAATAATATTTAATTGTCCATCACCTGTTACATCACCGACAGCAATATTCACTCCGCCTTCAAATCTAGTGTCATAAGCCATAAACTCAGATAATATATTACCACTTTCATTAAAAATACGGACATGTGGTCCACCGCCCGCTTTAGGAGGAGTGATTATTTCTTTTACATCATCACCATTAACATCACCGACAGCAATATTCACTCCGCCGGTAAACTTTTCTGCATAAGCTAACCAACTATCTAATTGATTACCATCTTCGTCTAAGATAAAAATTTCTGGTGCTAATCCTCTATCTGGTGCTAAAACAAGATGTCGAGATTGAGAGTGTCTGCTAGCTGCTAAATTCAAAGCCGCACCAACATCAATCAAGCCACTTCCTAAGTCTAAATAATTACTTGGATTTTTTATTTGCAAACTTGAGGCACTAGATCTAATAATATTATAAATATCATAAGGTCTAAATTGTGGATACTGCATCTTTATCAAAGCTGCTGTAGCAGATATTACCGGTGCCGCTACAGAAGTACCTGACCAACCATTGGCGTAATACTCACTAAACTGGTTATTACTACTATCCTGATAAACTGTAGAATAAAAATTTCTACCCGGAGCAGAAACATCAATGCAGGTCTGTCCAAAATTAGAAAAATCTGTCAAAACACTTGTTTGATCAACGGCAGCTACACCCAATACTCTGTTAACGCCATTGATTTCACAAACTGGATAACGTGGATGTTCATCTAAATCTATTCCTGCGTCTTCTTCATTGCCAGATGCAGCTACGATCATCACACCTTGATTATAAGCATTTTTAATAGAACCCTTCAAAGTCTCATCATAACCCACGCCAACTAAACTTAAATTTATAATATCTGCGCCATTCTCTACAGCATAATCAATCGCCTGTGATAATACTAAGGTATTTCCTTGACCTCGCGGATCTAAAATACGTAAAGGCATAATTTTAACTTGTGGAGCAATGCCAACAATACCAATGTTATTACGAGCAGCCGCAATTATACCGGCAATCACTGTGCCATGATTAACTGCTACAAAGTCATAATCACCAATAAGTTCTGGCTTTGGAATATTATCACTATCAATAAAATCCCAACCAACAACATCATCAATATAACTATTAAGATCATCATCAAGACCGTTACCAGCGATCTCTCCATGATTTGACCATAAACTGCTTATTAAATCAGGATGATCTAAATCAATGCCAGAATCCAAAATTGCAACAATCACCTCTTTATTAACCTGTAAATCATCGGACCAGCTAGGTTCAATATTGATCAAATCAAAATAATTTTGATAAACCACGCCAGGATCTACTGGTGTATAATCCTGACTAAAAGCTTGAGTTTCATGAACATAAAATGCGCATAAACCAAAACCAATAAAAACTGTAAATAAAATTCTTTTAAGCACTGTAATATTCGATTAATTTTTTATTTGTTTACTCCGCCTTTGGCGAATTTGTGATTAAATTATAACAGAAATGGCCTTGAAAAACAAGAAAAATCCACGTCTTGAAAAACGTAGATTTTAAAATATTAAAAAGCCTAAGATTGACTAAAAAAGTTTTTTAGCTAAATTCCAATAATCATCATTTCCGTTGATTTTTTGCAAATACCACCACTCTACTCCCCATAGATAATTTTTATCAAAATTTATTTTTTGAGCAAACTTTAAATTTGATTCAAATTGTTCTAAACTCATAGACTTATCAACTTCTGCTTGATCTATTTTATTCATACCACCATCTATCACCCAAGGCTCAGCCTGCAGTTCACTAACTATCATTTTTTCTCCTGTTTTTCCTACACGACCTGCTTTCCAAGAATAAAACCAAGCTGGCAACGGATAACGAAAATATTTGAACCATGGATTCCACACCACCCGATAAACAGTAGTAGCTAAAACATCGCCTACTTCAGCTTCTCTTTGCCAAAAACTAAGCTCACCTGAAGCCGAGACAATCACCGGCCGACCATCTAAACTTTTTACCAAAGCTACTTCTTGCTTTAAAAATTCTTCATCACCAGCTGGACATTTACCAAACCAATCAACTAAAGGCTCATTTTCTATTTGCCAGGCCACTATTTCTGAATGTCCTTTGTAATGACCCACGGCAACTCGCAACATCCGTAATGTTTTGGCCTGAACATCCTCAATTGACATATCTTTAGCCCAAAGCGGAGCATGACATTCTGGCCAACGAGGTAAACGCCAACCTAAATTAACAATAAATTTTACATCTCTTTTTTTACCTTCTACTAACAATTGATCAAACAATGAGAAATCAAATTCATTTTCATATTTTTCTATCTGATCCCAATAAATAGGTAATCTAATCTGTCTTACTTGTAAATCATCTAAAATAGCCCTATAAGTTTCACCAATATCCAAATCTAATTCACTAGCAAATTTAGTAGAAAAAGTAACTCCCCACAAATCTGGATTTTCATTTAGTTCGCCATTATGAACATAATGTTTAGAAAATTTAACAAACCAAATCGCCCAAACAACAATTAAAATTATAATTATAATTTTCAACAATTTCATTTTACTAAATAATAAAATACAAACCCAAGCTAATCAAAACAATCGCTAAAATCTTTTGAATAATAACCATTTTAGAAACATTTTCTTTGAGTAATTTTGGGAAAAAGACAGAAATCAATCCACCTAAGACTAATAGGAAGGCAAATTGCACGCCCTGCAAAGCATTAACTATGGCTACCGAACCTAAGAAAATAGCATAGTTTTGTAATAAAAATCCAATTGCGGCAATGCCTTGATTAGAAAAAAACAATGCACTATTTTTACCTTTGATGTTCTTAAGTCCTTTAAAAATTTCTTTACGTAAATCTTTTGGTATTAATAAAGTTAAACTTATCAAAAATGTACCAATTCTAATCCAAATAAAGCTACTCAAAAATGGCTGATGAAGATACAAAAATTTAGTACCAACAAAAAAAGCGGCAAATACAAAACCCGCTCCAATGGCTATCATTACTGCTTGTTTATTTTTTGGACCAGTCAGACCAAACCATGATTTTACTGTACTCCATAAATTATGGCCGGTTGGCAAATAGGCTAACATTACTGTTCCTAACAATAAATAAAAAATTGCTACCCATTGCATTGATAAAAATCTTTCTCCCAAAAATAACATGGCCAAAATAAGTGTAAAAATTGGAACTGCTCCGCCAATTAATGGAATAATTTTGGAAACATCACCAATCTTTAAGGCATGATATAACAATAACAATGCTACTGGAAATAAAGCACCAATTGCTAAATTGCCAAATAATAAATACCACCCGGGCCAGCTTAAAAACCAAGGCGCAATCACAATCACAGCTAAACCTAAAACGCCAACTAAAAATGTATAGGCCTTAGCACTGGGAACTACCTTTTCTAATAAAAATTTATCTGCTAAATTGACAACTGCTAAAATTAAATAAGCAGCAATAGCAATAATTAACCAATCCATAAAATTTTGATTTAATGATTGTTTATATTATATCATTTTTTGCCTAACTTTGACAAAAAAATAAATTTTTAATACAATTAATGCATTAATGTACTCTCAATTTTTTATACTAGAGGAAAAACCTCTATGATCATGGCAAGCTTTTTATTAAAGAAGGGAGCTTCTTTTGAAGCACTTACTCATTCCTCCTCAGGCCAAGATGGTCAATGCTGAAATGAAAAACGCAGCCAACACCCCGGAAATGATTATGGACAATGCCACCGGCATAACGCAAAGCGCTGATTGTCAACGGTAGTACCCCTCATAAGCCCGTCAAGAAAACGGGCTTTTTTTACTCAAATAAAAAACAGCCTCATTCTGATAAAGAGGCCGTTCTTTTATTTATGCACCGCAAGTACATGGATCATTACCGCAATTTGGACATGTTTCCATAATAATATTTTAATTATTAAATTTTATATTTATAATCTATCTATTATCTCTTTCAAGGGTTTCATTATTTTTGAATTAAATTCTGTCTTGGTAATAGCAGTTGCCGCATACAAAGCATTAAGTGTTTTTTTATCATCACGCTGATATTTCTTTGGATAGTGTTTTTCTATTGAACCGCCTGGTAAAATAAATACATTGTATTCTTTAAGCTCAATAATTAAATCATTAGCTTTACGTGCTTTTGGTTTTATCCCTAAATGACTTATCACTCTATCTAATTGATATTTTATAATATCTCTATCAGCTAAAATAATATAATTAATATGAAAAATTTTTAACAAATCTACATACAAAGCAATATTACCTTTACCATGTGTTTGCACAACTTTAATATCTTTATTACCTTGATAAAAATGATCGATCAAGCCACGTAATAATATACGATCAGAAATACCCTCTACTAAAATAGTTGTATCAGAAAATAACATCTCAACATTGTCGGCATTCAATTCTTGGATCAAACGCTTATAACTATAATGCTGTTTTTTAACTGGCAAACCAAAAGCTTTAGTAGTAGCACTATCTTTAACTACTCGCAATACCTGCGGTAAAGTGACTGAATTAATAAATAAAGGAGAATGAGTGGTAAAAAATATTTGTCCACCACCTTCTGCATTTTGCATGGCCCATAAAAGTTTCTTAACTAGCACTGGATGCAAATGTGTTTCTGGTTCATCTAAAATAACTATGTGATAATCTGGATGAAAAATATACAATAAAGTAGTAAAAATACGACGAAAACCAGAACCTAAATGATCAATAGTAGCTTTACGTGTCCCCTCTTTTATACCGGCATGCTCATAATGAATATCTAAAGCATTTTCTTTGGCACTAATTTTAGGAAAATGGTTTTTTAAATGTTGTTTAAATTTATTAAAATGTTCTTTGTGCTGTTGCAAACTTTGCCAATCTTTATCGACCGCTTCTAAATCATTAAAAGCATCATAATTTAAATGCTTAATTTTGACTGATAATAAATCCTTCCAATTACCATTATAATTTACAATCTGATTAGAAAAGGCTAGTTTTCTTTTTTCATCTTTAATAGTTAAACTAGCTGTTTTACTTGGTAAATTCCATCTATCCAATTCTTCTTCTGTGAAAACTAATTCTACTTCAATATCAGCTCCTGGATATTCTAAAATAGGACTAACTCCCTGTACATCAAATAAGTAATCAATAGCATATAAGATATTACTCTTACCGCAATTATTTTGACCAATCAAAATATTGACCGGCAAAGCAGAAAAACTAATCGGTTGCTTGATGCTTTTGTATAAATTAATATGTAGTGTAGTAATTTTCATTATAACAATTGAACATCTTTTATCTCCTCTACTTTATTATGTAAAACAATATTTTCTATATGATAGGTGCCCATTTTAGGAGCATCTAAATATCCCTGCATGGCCGCTTCTGCTAACCAACCAGAATCTAGCCAATCAAAAAGCCACTCATCAACATATTCTGGATTCTCAGAATCAATACCAGCTCCCAAAGCTTGCAGCCAATCACGATTATACTTTTCCTGTGAGCCAATCGGTGGAGCCATGATAATCGGCAAACCAAGACCGCTATAAAAAGTTAACTCAGATGGCTTGGTCCATAAAATATCTGTTGTTCTTAAAGCTCGATTAAAAATCTTAAAATAATCGTATTTGTTATTAGCAAAGATGATATTAACATTATTAGCATTAGCTAAACCATATCGTTTGACCGCCTCTTCAAAAAAACGATAAATATCATTCCGCACGCCAGCTACTAAATTTAAATTTATTCGACCAGCTTTAATATGTTTTTTAAGCACCCGTAATAAAGTGACTCCGATTTCTCGTTGAGCACCAGCGCCACCAACGGCAAAGGTAATCGTTACTCCTTTTGGTTTAGCGCGTAATTCACTAACTGGACACAGGTATGCCCCAATTAAATTCTTGTACTTATGGCGATAAATTCCTTTAGGGTCTAAATTGCACAAACGAACTTTAAGATCGGCTTTTAAAATCTTTTGTTGCAAACCACCGATATTCTCTTTTGGTAAAGGAAAGCCCGTAACATAAATCTTGTTTGGCCGTACACCATAAAGCTGTAAACGCTCTTTAACACGCTTATTTGGCGCTAAATAAATGACTTTACTATGCCTAGCATCATGGGGTGCCCAAGCTCTAGCTACATCAGCATCACAAACCACACAATAAATTTGTCCCTCATAATTACAGTATTCAGCAAAATAAGCTGGCACAAAAAAAGTAGTCACCAATGGAATAGGTTTTTTATTTAAAGTAGTAATAAGATCTTTACCTAGACCTTTTTTAACTTTTTTATAAAAATATCTTTGTTGAGAAGAAGTTTTAGACAAATCACGTCGTGGATAAAAAGGTTCTATCTTTTGAAAATTATCCATCATCGCAAAAGCAACCGCACCTAAAATAGGCACTTTTTTAAAACGAGAAATTATTTCATACCATTTACGACCCTTCTGCCAAGAACGCTCCTCATTCTTAGAGATGCCTTTATATTGATTGGCATTAATAACTCCTCCGGCGCTAACTGACGCTAAAGGATAAGCTGCTCGTTGATGGCCGTAACCCATATCAACAGTAACAACATGCATTTTTTGTTTTTTGTTTTGCATAATTTAACGATAGCGAATATTAGCTATCTCTTTATTGCGCTTACGACGATGTTTTTTCTGCGCTATTTTTCTTTTCTTGTTCATGTTCCCCCTTTTTTAAAAACTTAAGGTTATTATACCATAAATCAACGTCTAGAGGTATTAAAAGAAAAATTAACAAATTTTATAATCAAACTAAATAATAATAAAAAATAAAAATAATATTCTAAATTAACAAAACGATGCACGGTACCAGGACGCCAAAATTCTAATAACAATAAAAACAACCACAAAAATAAACTGGTTTTAAATAAATCATTTATAGCTGATTTAAGAATTGTCATTGTGTAAAATTAATTGTAAATTTTTAATCTTTAATTCATCTGGATTATTTAAGTTTGGCCAAGAAAAAATCAACTGTATTTTATTAGCTGATAAATATACATTTGCTAAATCAAAAGTAACCTCAAAATTTTCCACATCAATGGTCTGCCATTGCCAACTACCATCTATCTGCTTTAAACCTAAATCTAAAATCTGCTCTCCCAGAATAAGCTGACCCGATACTGTCAAATCAGTAAAATGTCCTGGTAAATAAGCTTGCATATACAATGGCTCAGCCAAAACATTTAATTGACTATCATACAAAACCCTATTTCTTGGATAAGGTCCTTCGATCTCAGTAGTAACTGCCTGACTTAAATCAATCTGATAAACCAATGACTGATCAGTCAAGATGTTTTTATTAATAATAAAAATAATCGCTATAAGGGCTAAAAGCAACCATAAATAACGAAAAAACAGAATAAAATATTTTTGTTTAAACACCATATCTTTATTTTAACAAAAAACCAAACTTATGTTAAACTGTTAGTGATGATTACCCTTAATAGAACTCAACATATAAGTTTACAGGCATTGTCTTTGGCCTTATTAATTATAAATTGGCAATTCTTACATTGGCCCATTTTGGGTATTATTGTTAGTTTATTATTTTTTACTCTTAATAGCAAAAAATTAGGCGACATTCTATTTATCCATATCTCTGGGAATTTTCGTAATGTTTTGGGCTGGTTAACAATACTACTATACTTTAGTATTATTTACACTCTTTTTTATCATGTTTGGCAAATCAACGCCATTACTTTTTTATTTGCCTTAATTAGTGTTCCTCTAATCATTGAATTCTGGTCTTGGCGTTTAAATAAACAACATTATTTTTTTACTACTTTGGATATCCCAAGTATCCGCTTGGCTAATATCAAAAATATAATTCTACCTACTCTTTTTTTGATAACAGAGCTACTGACCATTATTTTATTAACCAGAAGATCTAGTGTAGAAATAATTCGCTCTCCTTGGGAATTATTGGGTTATAAATTTTGGACTTTGCTTATCGTGGCTAGCATTTTACTAGTCATCATGACTATCCAAAATAAAAAATCAACCATCGTACTATTTTTAACTAGTATTCACTTTTTTATTTTAGCTAGTGTCGCCTGGTTGGTTTATCCACTTGGTTTTGGCTATGATCCATTTCTACATCAAGCAGCCATGGAAGTGATAGACAAAACTAGTACCATCCAACCTCGTTTATTTTTATACCTAGGTCAGTATAGTTGGACTTTCTTTTTACACTCCCTGTGGCAGCTCCCAATCGCTACTATCAACAAACTGGTCTTACCAATCGCTTTTAGTATTTTATGGCCACATAGCCTGTATTATGGCCTAAATAAAGGCTTTCGCTGGCCTCGCAAGATCAGTTTACTAGCTGTTTTGCTAAGTTTGTTTGCTGGATTTAATTTCGCTATCATAACCACTCCTCAAAACTTAGCTTTTCTTTTGGTAGCTACATTTATATTTATATTACCTGTAATCAAAAAACATAAACAATGTCTATATTTTTGCTGGATTATTGGTCTTGGAACGCTAACTATCCATCCTCTGGGTGGTATTCCTATTTTATACATGAGTCTTCTATTATCTATCCGCTATTGGAAAATAAAAAAGAAATTCAAAAAATACATCCATGCTATCATAGTTTTCTTATCAGCTATTAGTTTACCAACAGCACTTGCGCTTTATCAGAGATTAGCTGGACAAAATTGGTCACGAATATTTACTTGGCATCCTTGGCCATTAATTGATTGGTCTTGGCCGAAACTAGTTAATAGTTATAATTTCCCTATCGACTTGATACATAATATCTGGAATAATTATGCTCTGATTTTTATAATAATTGTTTTACTTGGCTGGTTGATTATAGTAAAAAAACATAAGTATTTATTTTTTAATAAACACTGGCTGTTGTTAAGTATATTATTAAGTAATTACATCTTAGCTCGTGTCTTTATCTCTTTTTCAAATCAAATAGACTATGAACAGAATGCTTATTTACTAAGAATCATTTATTTAATTGGGTTGAGTGTAATGCCAATATTTTTAAGCACTTGGTATTTTTGGTGGCATAATATTTTAGCAAAACAAAAAAACTTGAGTTATAAAATATGGATCGGTGCAATTACTGTTATGATTATAATAATCAGTACCTATTTTAGCTATCCTACTTACGACCGTCACTCAAATAGTAAAAGTTTTAACATCACAGCTGTCGATGTGGAAACTGTCCGTCTAATAGAACAATCATCCAATGATCAAGATTATATCGTTTTAGCTAATCAAATGGTCGGAGCCGCTGCTATTGATGCCTATGGCTTTGTACATTACTATAATGACAACTTTTATTACTCCATGCCCTTAGGTAATAATAATATTTATCAAAATTATCTAAATATGATCGAACATCAAGCTAGTCATCAAGAAGCTAAGCTGGCCATGGATAAAGCTGGAGTTAATAAATTATATTTTGTAGTTAATAACTACTGGCACTCCGCTAAACAAGCTATAAATCAAGCTAAAGAAACAGCTGATGATTATTTTGTAGTTGGCCAAGATAAATCCTATATTTTTATTTATAACTACGAGCAAAAATAAAGTATAATCCTTCGACTGACGCTCAGGATAACAAAAAACCTCCCACCTAGGGAGGTTTTTTAATTTGTTGAATTTACAACAATTTACATTACTGCTTCCTTAGCTGCTTTAGCAACACGGAATTTTACTACTGTTTTTGCAGGAATATGAATTGATTCTCCTGTGGCTGGATTACGTCCTTCACGAGCCTTACGGTTAACCTTTACAAGTTTACCTAAGCCTGGTAAAGAGAACTCTCCGTTATTAACAACTTCTCTGTAAGCCATTGCTGTCCACACCTCTAAGAAGTTTTTTACGTCTTTTTTGCTTAATTCTGTAGCCTCAGCTAAAGCGTTAAGCATGTCTGTTTTAGTCATTTTTGCCATATTTTTTTGACTTAAAAATTAATTAATTAATTTCACTCTAGCATATTAACACAAATATTAAATTTTGTGAAGATTTACTAAGTAAAATCACTTAAATTATATACATACTAAAAAATAAAAGTCAATGATAAATTTTATTGAATAAAATTTTTAAAGAAACCAAAGCGAGCCCGATCCCTATATTGTGGCTTATCTAAGCGTAAAAAATCAATAATACCCTGCGGAGATAAATCATGATCCTCTATTTTTATCAGCCGATTATCATCTAATAAAGCCATGGCCATCACTGGTTCTTTCTTACCTATAGCATAAGCTAATTTTACTAGCACTTCTTTAGCTTGATATTTTTTTAGGTATTTAACCGCTAAAAATCTAGCCATATAAGCAGCTGAACGATCTACTTTTGAAGGATCTTTTCCAGAAAAAGCACCGCCACCGACTGGCACTTGTGGTCCATAATTATCGATCGTTATTTTACGGCCAGTCAAACCAGAATCAGCCTCAAAACCACCCTGTACAAAAATACCAGTCGGATTAATATGAACCTCATCATATTCTGGAATGATTGGCTTAATAACTTCTTTTATAATTAACTGCCGCAAAACACCTTGGCTGATATTATCTGTATGTTGAGTAGATAAAACTACTGTCTTTACTTTGTCATCTTCTATAGTCACCTGAGCTTTACCATCTGGTCCTAAAAATTGAGATAATTGATTATTCTTATCTGCTCGCACAAATTCTAAACGACGAATTAATTTTGTTGCCAAAACATGTTCTAGTGGTAAATTTTCTACAGTTTCTGCTGTAGCATAGCCGACCATGATTCCTTGATCACCTGCGCCCCCTACGTCGACTCCCTGAGCGATATCTGGGCTCTGATGTACTAAATGTACAGTAATATCTAAATCATCCGTATAGCCAATATCTTTATACACTTGTCGAGTTATCTTGGCTGCATCAAATTTAGCCAATGTAGTTAATTCACCGACAATAAACAATTTACCATGGCCACCAACCGTTTCTACAGCCACTCGACTATTTTTATCTTGACGCAAACACTCATCTAAAATAGCATCAGATATTTGATCACATACTTTATCTGGATGTCCCCAAGTTACATTTTCTGCTGTCTTTAACATAATCTTTTATTTTAAAATTAAAAAATCTTTCCCCAAAAGGAAAGTTAATACGACCAAACATCATCTTCCCACTTGAGGGTTGGACTTAGCACCTTATTTAAAAAACAGGTTGCTGACGGATCATTGAGCCAAAACTCTCCCCGTACTCTTGATAATTCTTATTCAATTGTATCTCTATTATAATCTAATTATAAAAATAAAGCAAAATTGGCCTATTTCCTATTTTTTACCTATACTATAATTATGGCTAGGAAAAAATTAATCAAATTTGCTGATTTAGATGAATTGTCTAATGTTGGACAAGTGTCTTTGAATAATGTCCAAGAAAAATTAGATGCTTTTATTGACCCTGAAAAATGTTTGATTCTAGAATTAGGCTGTGGCAAAGGAGAATATTCTTTAGCGCTAGCAGCTGAATTTCCTCAAAGTCAATTTATTGGCATAGATATTCAAGGTGAAAGACTATGGCATGGAGCCACTGAAGCTTTAGAAAACAATCTAAACAATGTTTTATTTTTAAGATTTCAAATAGAGCATATAGCTGACTATTTACCAGAACATTCTGTATCAGAAATTTGGTTAAGCTTTCCTGATCCACAATTAAAGAAGAAAAATATAAAAAAACGGCTAACTTCTCCTCGCTTTTTAAATCTATATAAAAAAATACTAAAACCAAATGGCTTAGTACATTTAAAAACTGATGATCAGATATTATTTGACTATAGCTTGGAGACTATTACCGAACAAGCTGGAACAATAATAGAAAGCCATAGTGGCATTAAACAAGCGATGAAAGATAATCCTACACTGAATATTCAAACTACTTATGAAAAAAAAGAAATAGCTGGAACAATAATCTACTATATAAAATTCCAATTATAAAACTCTTTTAACCCCTCCTGACCTCCCCTTAACAGGGGAGGAATTTATTTAAATAGAAAAGTCCCCCTGTTAAGGGGGATTTAGGGGGTTAAAATATTTTTTTGTTTAGTGACTCAAAGGTTTATCTGTAAATAGATAATCTTTTAATTCTTTCTCAAAAACAGCATCATTACGACGTAACCATTCGATCAACATGGCTGCGTGTTCTTTCTCTTCATCTCTATTGTGCTCTAAAACTGCCTTAAGTTCTGCATCTTCTGTTACATCAGCTCGTTGCTGATATAAGTCTATTGCATCTAATTCTTCTCGCAAAGAAATAATAGCTTTGTGCTGATCCAAAGTAAATTTGGACATTTTACTTACATCTAAATCCATAATATTTATTTATTAATCAATAATAACTTTAGTGCCCATCTGTGACCAATTATATAATGGTTCCATATCTTTATAATCTACATTAACACAACCATGGCTCATTTTTTGACCAAAATTGTTATGCCAATAAGCGCCATGAATCCAATAACGATAAGAACGAGTAGTAAAATGCATGTTCCATTTTGTATTTGGCAAATCATAGCCTGGCCCACCATAATACTTGACTGGTTGTTTATCTAAAATGGTAAATTGTCCTTCTGGTGTATCCATACCTGGTAATCCGCTAGAAATAGCGAAACCATCCATTAGTTTATCGCCAAAATAATATTCTAAATATTGATCAGCAATGTTTACTTTTATCAATCTTTCTTGAATGTCTTTGATGTCGGTTAAGGGATCATGGCTAGTAGCCATTTCTACTCCATCTGAATAAGAATCACCATCAGTATCTACATTCATTAAATTTGTTCCTAATTTAAGCTCCCAATAATCATTTAACTCATCATTATCACTATCTACCTCTATAAGTTTTTTTCCTCCTCCGTGTCTAGGTGAATACAAGCTAGCAATTTCAAGACCATCATTGTAACCATCACCATCAGTATCTGCATTTAAGGGATCAGTATAATAAATATCTACCTCCTCATCATTCAATAAACCATCATCATCGGTATCACAAGAATTATAAAAACAATCAGCCAAAGCTGCACTTGATGAGCTAAAAAATAATAAAATAAATAAACTAATAGTTAAAAATTTCATGTTTTAATTATAACAAAAAATCGCTGTTTTAGCGATTTTATTTTTTAATGCTTTGTAAACAAACATTTTTTTGTTATACTATACTAATAAAGAATTAAACTACTATTATGGGGAAAATAAACAATATTTTAATAGTCGAAGATGAAGAAAATCTAGCTCAAGCATTAAATGTATCGCTACAAAAAAATAATTTTTCAACAGCAATTGCAAAAAATGGGAGCGAAGCAATTGATATGCTAAAAAAAGAAAAATATGATCTAATATTATTAGATATCATAATGCCAAAAATGGATGGTTTTTCTTTGTTAGAAATAATACGAGGCGATGGTAATGAGACTCCTGTTATAATTACTTCAAATTTAGGCCAAGGAGAAGGTAGAGGTATCGCTGATAAGTTTGATGTTTTACATTATTTTGTAAAATCAGACTCTAACCTTAAAGAAATTATTGAGTATATTAAAAATATAAACTAAAAATATATCAAAAAGAAAACGAAATAATATTAGAAACAAATAAACCGACACTTTTAGTGTCGGTTTATTTGTTCTTTTTTTTATTAGCTAGTTGTCCGCAGGCAGCATCTATATCTTGTCCTAGAGCATATCTTTGGGTAACTTCTATATCATTATGTTCTAAATATTGTCTAAAAGTATTCATCGTTTTTTTATCTGAAGGCAAATACACTCCAGTTGGATTATATGGAATCAGATTAACCATAAACAATGGATCTGCCATCAAAGTAGCTAATTGTTGAGCATACTTTACTGAATCATTAACTCCTTTGATCATTAGATATTCAAACATAACTTTACGTCCTGTTTTATGAACATATTCACCAACCGCAGCCATCAATTTTTTCAAAGGTTGTTTCTGATTAATAGGCATCAATTCACTACGCAATTTATCATTTGGCGCATGCAAAGAAATTGCTAAATTAATCTGTAATTTTTGTTGAGTAAATTTTTTGATCCCTGGTAAAATACCACAAGTAGAAACAGAAATACGACGAGCACCGATATTTAAACCATTAGCATCATTCAGATAATCAATAGCGGACATTACATTATCATAGTTTAAAAATGGCTCACCCATTCCCATGAAAACAACATTAGAAACTCGCTCTCCTTTTTCTTTCAAGAGTCTAGCAAAAAATAATACCTGCTCTAATATTTCACTTACAGTTAAATTTCTTTTGAAACCCATCTGGCCAGTGGCACAAAACTTACAGGCCATGGCACAACCAACCTGTGAAGAAACACAAACGGTATGTCGACCATCTTTGTGCGACATTAAAACAGTCTCAATTTCTTCTCCATCTTCCAGCTTGATCAAAACCTTGCTAGTATCTTTTTCTTTTGACTGAGAAATGTCTGCATTAATCTCTAATGGACATTCTTGATTTAACTTTTGACGTAAATCTAAAGATAAAGTACTAGCCTCAGACCAATCTTTTATGAGTTGCTTAAAAATAGCTTCTTTAACTTGAGTAGCTCGAAACTTTGGCTGTCCTTCTAAAACTTTGTATAAATTATCTAAATTCATTTATTTAGTTTTTTTACGCATGCCCTCATTAAGAACTTGTTTACGTAAACGTATATTATGTGGAGTAATCTCTAAATATTCATCATCTGACATCATTTCTAGACCACGCTCAATAGTAATCTCAATTGGTTTGGTCAAATTGATAGCCTCATCGGCTCCAGAAGAGCGCATATTAGACAATTGCTTGCCTTTGGTAGGATTTACAGTCATCGCCTCTCCTTTGGCTGTATTACCAATAACCATACCCTCATAAACCTCAGTGTTCGGCCCAATGTATAATTCTCCTCTATCCTGTAAATTAAATAAAGAAAAACCTAAAGCTTTACCAGCGATCATAGAAATCATTGCTCCAGTATATTTGTGATCAATCTTACCAGCATGTTTTTTAAATCCTAAACCATGCGCAGCAATAATACCCTCACCTTTAGTATCTACTACAAACTCACCTCGGTAACCCAACAAACCACGAGTTGGAATTTCAAAAATCATTTGCGTAGTAGCCTCAGTTTGAATATTAGTCATTACACCTTTACGACGAGATAATTTTTCAATCACAGTACCTGACATATCATGCGGCACATCAACAACTACTTCCTCGTATGGCTCTAACTTTTGACCATCCTCTTCTTTGATTATAGCATGTGGCTGAGAAACTTGTACCTCATAACCCTCACGACGCATTTGTTCTAATAAAATAGCAATATGCATTTCACCACGTCCATATATTTTGTAATAATCACTAGAATCAAAATCAATCCTCAAACCAACATTAACTTCTAATTCTTTTTGTAAGCGTTCTTTAATTTTTGAATTAGTGACATATTTTCCATCGCGCCCAGCAAAGGGAGAATTATTAATCATCAAATCCATAGAAATAGTTGGCTCATCAACATGAATAGCTGGCAGTGACTCTTGATCTTCAAGCTCACTAATAGTTTCACCAATATCTATATCGACAACACCAGCAATCATAACTAACTCACCAGCTTCAGCACTAGCTACTTCTTGACGATCAAAACCATGAAAAGTATAAAGCTTAGTAATTTTACTATGACGTAACTCGCCTTTTATATTTTTAATAAATACTTTTTGTCCTTGTTTGATAATACCTTCATAAATACGACCAATAGCTAATCGTCCTAGATAGTCATCATAGGCTAGATTAAATGGTTGCATACGCAAAGGTGTATCGATATTATGTGGAGCAACTGGAACATGTTCTAAAATAGAATCTAATAGTGGAGATAAATCTTTAAATTCATCTTCTATATTTCGTTTAGCTACTCCTTGGATACCAATAGCATAAACAGTATGAAAAGCTAATTGTTCATTACTAGCCCCTAAATCCATAAATAATTCCAAGACTTTATCTTCGCAAGTTGCTACGTCAGCGGCTGGTTTATCTATTTTATTTATTACTACAATTGGTCTTAAACCTAGCTCTAAAGATTTCTTAAGCACAAACTTAGTTTGTGGCATTGGACCTTCTTGAGCATCAACAACTAACAAAACTGAATCAATAGAACGCAAAACACGCTCCACTTCTGAACCAAAATCAGCATGACCAGGAGTATCTACAATATTAACCTTAGTATCTTTATAGATCAAAGAAGCGTTTTTAGCATAAATAGTAATGCCACGCTCTTGTTCTAGAGCGTTTGAATCCATGCTTTGACCATCTTCCACCATACCTGTTTGACGCATCATAGCATCAGTTAAGGTAGTTTTTCCGTGATCAACGTGAGCAATAATAGCAATATTACGAATATCCATAGCTTAAATTACGGTAAATTAAAATCCGCGGCTAAACGCGGATGGTTTATAGGTCAGAATTATAAGCTAAAATTAAGTTTTTGTCAAGGTTATTAAGCCTTTATTTAAATAAAAACGCGCGGCTAGCAATGCTGGCCGCGCATAAAATACAATAATTAACTTTCTTTTATTTAAGATTCTTTACACAAAATGAGCGAATAATTATCAATGCAGCTAAGACTGTAATGGCAATATCAGCCCATGATGGAGTCCACCACCAAACTAATATGATAATTAATACGCCAAATATAGCTTGGCACCAAAGTGGTTTCATTTTTGTGCATTTTTCTTTCTTAGTCTCACCTTGAGGTATATTTTGATTTTGTTCACCCATAAATTTTTTATTATTTTATTAAACTAATTATATACATTAAAATATGATTTATTTACTAGCTAATTTTGTTAAAACTACTTGAAATTCTTCATCACTAGCCTGATCGCCTTTTAAACATTCATCCTGAGCATTAGTCGAAGGATCTTTGCCTTGCCAATAAGCTAAAGCATTCATATTTTTACGAGTTATACGTTCGGATAATTCTTTATCTGTATTTGGTACTGCTTCCATAAAAAATTGTACTCCGCCATCAAAAATCTCTTGACAACCTTTGACGCTCTTGTCTTCATTGATACAGTGTTTGCAAAATAAACCAGTTTCATTTTCAATCCCAATATCATCAGAATTATTTAGTGGCATACCACAAGCCATGCATATTTTCATAATTTTTATATGTTACTTCTTAAACCAAACAACTATGATGTATAGCCATAAGATAGCAAATATAATCCAAATTAATGTCAACCAATTGGTTAGCCATTGATGAAAATAAGTGCCTAGTGCTAAACCTAGGAATATTCCGCCCCAAGAGATAAACTTGAGTTCATACCACTTCCAAGTAGTGTTTTTAAATAAGTTCATAATTTTATGTTTACTTATTAAATATACTTTTATTATACGCCTTTTGAAGAAATAAAGAAACAAAAAAATACCCTAATTCTAATCGTTCTTTTTGAGAATGCAATATGCTATAATCAAATTATGAGTAGATTTATTATCAATATATTTACAAGTAAACTGTTTCGAATATTAAGTTTTATATTGGTTTTTGCAGTAGTTGTATTTTTTAGCTTTAATAAGCTAGGCGTTCAGGAAATAAATAACGCTGATGAAGGAATATACGCGAAAATTAGTATAGAGATGCAGCAAACTGGCGATTATCTAGTTCCCAGGTATAGTGAGCAACCATGGCTAGAGAAACCACCTCTGCATTTCTGGCTTAACCAAATTTCATTTAAATTTTTTGATCTAACTGCCTTAGCAATTAGAATAATACCTGCATTATTTCTTGTTTTGAATTGTCTATTGTTATATTTATGGTCAAGAAAAATCTGGAACAACCAATCAGGACTTCTAGCGATAATTTTTTTAATAATATCACAACTGTTTGTGACTGAGCATATCGGTCGAACTGGTGATTTCGACATGGCTTTAATATTTTTTGAGTTAATAGCTTTATTTTCGTATTGGCATTTAAAAACTGGGAAGAAATGGCAGTGGTGGGCACTCGGAATTGCGATTGGTCTTGCTGGAGGTTTTTGGATAAAAAGTCTGATGATAGTCCCCATTTTTCTAATTATATTTTTTGATTGGCTAATAACTAGCAGAAGTAAAAAACTGATAAAGCAACTATTTTGGTCCTTTCTTTTGAGCTTAATTTTTATCAGCCCATGGTTAATAGGTAATTATATTTTTCTGCGAGAGGTATTTATTCATGATTTCTGGCAAAGTCAAATTGCAAATAGAATTAAACCTAGCTTTGGTAACCACTTACGACCAATCTGGTGGTATTTCTGGTTTTTGTCTTGGTCAATAGCGCCGTTTTTTTATCTAAGCATCCTAGCGATCATTAATAGTTTTAAAAAATTTAAAAAAAATTCAGTACCACTACTTTGGTTTTTAACAATATTATTTGTATTCAGTTTAGTTCACTCAAAAATGCATTGGCATATTTTACCAGCAGTTATTCCCTTGTTAATGATTTTAGCTAATTTTGTCTGGAACTTAGCCAAAGAAAAGCTATCTCTAAAACTGGCCAGTCTAGGACTTCTAATTGTAGGTTTTTATCCTTTTGATGCTATAAATAACAAATATTTTATAATTGTAACAATCATTGTTTTAGTAATTAGCTGGATCCTGCTTAATAAAAAGAAAAGAGCTATAGACTGCATTGTTAACGCACTTATATTTGGCCTAATTGCTGGCGGTCTGATTATTAACTGGCAAGGGATTAAAAATAATGTATTATACCCTCAGCCATCCCCATTTAATGAGCTTATTAAAAATTATAATGGTCAAGAAACAGCAGTATACGGGGACTTGATTCATAATGTTTACGTGATTGATTTAAACCCTAGTAATATTTTTTATTTAAAAGCTAATAATATAAATCATGAGGTCATTATTAATGAAGCGAATCTAGCACAAGTCTGGAAAGAAGGAAAAATGATTATTATGAGCAAACAATCTTTATTAGAATTACCTCCACAATATTCGACTAGTAAAATCTTAAACCAAGTAGACGACCTAATGATAATAAAAAACGAGCATAAAGACTCCGAATAACAAAAAAATACCCTAAATGGGTAAATCTTTGCCTTTCGACTCATTACATTCGCTCAAGACACTCGACTATTAAATATAACGGTCAGAGGTGTTTTAAGACACCGGCGACCACGAGTGAGTTTTTACAAAGTAAAAATGAATCGAGTGGCAGGGGCGGTAGGAATCGAACCCACGCAAGAGGTTTTGGAGACCCCTGTACTACCACTATACGACGCCCCCTTGTAAAATAATCCCACCGAGATTATTTTCTGGACGGGATTATTTAGTTTCTTTGTGAGCAGTATGTTGTTTACACTTGTTACAATATTTTTTTAACTCTAATCGTTCTTTAATAGCTTTCTTATTACGATGAGAATAATAATTAATACCGTGACATTCAGTACATTCCAACTTTGCTAAGTTATCTTGTGACATCTGTGTATTCTTTAATTAATATAAATCGAATGGAGCCGGAAACAGGACTCGAACCCGTGACCCGTAGTTTACAAAACTACTGCTCTACCAACTGAGCTATTCCGGCTGATAAAAAATGAAGTTTAAACCGCTGTTTGTTTGGCTGTACGCAGCTTATAATTTCAACTGCCTGCCCTGAGTGAACGAAGTGAGTCGAAGGGAGCTATTCCGGCAGTATTTAAAATTACAAAGTAGATTATAGACTAAAATGCTTAAATAGTCAAGATTTTACTTACTTTCAACTATATTTATTACTATTGACAGAATAGTGAATATATGCTATAATGACATTATTCAAGTTTAACCAATATTTCAAGTAACGAGGAGTTCTTTTCATGAAAACTTTAAAAATTACACTAATCGGAATTATTTGGATAGCTCTGTGCACTGCTCTTATTACACCACTCTTCCACGACATCAACTATATTGCTATGTCTTGGGAATTTAGTGGAGTAAGCCTGGCTACGGAATTTCAGTATTTCGTTAAAGCTATTCCAGCCGGAATAATCACGGCAGCAATCATGGCATTCATTTGCTGGTATGCCATACCGAAAATCGTGACTTCAAGTCGCGGTTAATAACCACCTGTCATTTGGGGGTTTAGTAGAAATACTAAGCTCCCTCTTTTTTTACTATTTTTTATTAATTTTATTTAATAGCTTCCGTAATAGCAAGCTCTAGCTTTTGAGATTCATCCGTACCTATTCTATATATTTTACTATCTTTCATTCTGATCTCAACTGCATCAAAACCAGATACATTAAAAATACGCATATATGGCCAAAACCATGCTCTAATGCCCCAGCCATAATACCAATGATTTTTTACAGATTTAACAGAAATTATTTCTGAAAGCGCAAAATGTTTTCTAAATATACCATAACCAAATTTAATTCGTAGATGCTTTTCATCAATCGTTACATTAAGTGATACAAAAGAAAGTAAAATAAATGAAACTAAAATTAATACAGTTATAATGGATCTATCAGATTCTACTGTCTTTAAAATAAAACCAAAATAAACAGCGATAATAAATAAAATAGTAACCATTAGACGCCCAACTTGTGTGTGATTATATAACATATTTTTATTAATTTTATTTTCTATAAAATTTACTTAACCACCATTTTTTAAATAAAGGCACAGACAATGTAGAAATCACAAAGGCAACTGCTGTTATTATGGCATTTATAAATGGGTTGGGTAATTGAGCAAAAAAGAAAAAGATTACAATCACAATATAAGTAAAAATAAGAAGCACAAATCTACGAGTCCAACTTATTTCCCAAGCCTTATCTGCCTCTACTTGTTGATTTCGTTTTTTTATTTTCTCTATTTGCTTTTCTAGTTCTTTTGCTGAATTCATATTTTTATTTCTCAAATAAAATAAAACTTACGTCCGTCAAAGCCTTGATTTTATGATAAGTTTTGGCGGGAAATTCTACTTTAGCCGGAGCTTCAACTACCCAAGTTTTATCTTCTAAAGTAATTTCTGCTGAACCAGTAATGAAGTATATTAACTCTGCTACATTTTCAGCGTTATCGCCGGTAATGGTATTTTTATCTCTATAAAAAATCTTAAAGCCTTCGGCTTGATATTTTGTGCCTCTTTCGTCTTTTTTTATTAATTTTATTTCCATATTATATTATTTAATCCACTCTTTGGTTATCCATTTTTTAACTAAAGCTTCTTCGATATCGATATCACATTTGTCTGCAATTGAAAAAACTAAACCCAAAACATCGGCTAGCTCTTTAGATAATTCTCTTTTAGCTTCTTTTGCAGATAAATACTTTGCTGGACGACATCTTCTTTCGTGTACTATATAAGATTGAACAAACTCGCCAAGCTCCTCTGTTAATTTTAAAATTAAATAATCTGTATCAACTTTGATACCATCTCTTTTAGAATTATTTATAAAAATTTCTGAGGCTTGTTTTTGTAATTCTTTTATTTCCATAATAATTTTATTTCTTATAATTTAACAGTTTCTAAATCTATTTTTTTATAATCATAAAGTTTTTTACCTTCTAAGTCATACCACGAATCTTGATAAACATTTTTTGGATTATCTAATTTGAAAAAATTCTTTTGATGTAAATAAATATGAGCTTTGAGTGGCTTGCCTGGGTAAGACATTAAAATCCACTTTTCACGCCCATCAATAAATTTATTCTCTAATTTCATCTGTCCTTTAGTAATTAAATGAAGCATCAGGTGCTCTTCTAAGAAAAAATTTATCTGGTTATCATCAAGCTTAAGATCTTTATTATCTAAATTATCAAAATCTTCTTTTATGTATTTTTGAAATTCTTTATCTTTTTGGTAGATTTTTTTTAATTCTTCAAAATAATAAATGAATCTACCATAGTCAACATAAAATTGATTCCAAACTTTATATGAAAAACCATCATTGATTAAATGGGAGTCACTTTTAAGTAAATTTCCAAAAGAATTTCTGTGGGTAGTTACTAAATCCATATATCTTCTCTTGAGAACGCTAGCTTTTTCATCTGAATGCAGATACAAATAATCTCCATAAATAAAAATTACTCCAACCTTTGATTCGGCTTTTGATTTATCGACTTTGCTCGGATTGATAAAATTAACATATTCCCAGTATTTCTTAGCGTTTTGCGATTCATTGCTAATGCGACTCATGGAGATAGGAAAAACAAGCATTCCTTCCTCAGTTGGAAATTTATTAATGTCAAAGAATTGATTCGTTAAATCTTTAGTCATATTTTTATGTTAATATTACATATATTTTACCACCACTGAAATAAACAGGCAATTCAAGCATTTTTAGCTACTATTGACAAAATTAAACAAAAATGTTACTTTTGATTATTCCCCGGTTTGGGAATAGCTCTTTAAAAAGGTGGATTACAGGCAGTAGTCCAAAAGGAAAAAGGTAAAAAGGAAAAAGGAGAAAGAATCATGACTCAGGAAAGAGTAAAAGGTTTTGTGGTCGGATCAGACCCTGGAGCCCACGGCAAAAAACTGTGGAAAATCAGGGTCAATGAAAACGGTCATCCGCTCAACAGTAAAAAGCTTATTGCCTTCTCAGGTGAAAAAGCTCTTGCTTCAGGGCTCGACGTTGACTTTGTCATCGGATCAGCTAAGCAAACCCCAGTTGCAGTAGATGTTCGCATTCTGACCGTAGCTCAGGCAGAGCTAACGAGTACGAGAGAAACGAGGGACGAAGAGGTGTCTGACACTTTCAATCTAGCTGCTTCCGAATTAGACGGAAGCATTGATGTGTTTATTACGCCATTTACGTCCCCCCAAAAAGTTCAAACAGAAATCAAGCTTGCCGGTGGAGATGAAAACGTAATTGCGTTCAAATCTTTCACCAGAGACGATCTTGGAGACGCCTTTGATCTCATGTGCAGCCTGGAATTTATGCAGGATAGCCTTGAGGCATTCGAAGAAATCTTAACAGATGTCTTCAAGCTTGGTGTCACCTACAGAAATGGAAAATGAAATGAAAATCTTAGTTCTTGATGACAATGCTATTCATAGAGAAGCTGCAATAGCTCAACTAGCAGAACACGATCTGACTGTTGTATCTACTTATGATGAAGCCCAGGAGCTCATCCTGTCCGAGCACGAATTCGATGTCTTACTAGCTGATCTCTTGATGCCGCCTAGCTTGCAAGCGCAAGGTGAACGACACCGCTGGCGCGATGAAATGCCAGTCGGTATCTTTATTGCCTTGCTCGCAAGTATCCGTGGCTTTAAGTATGTAGCAGTATTTTCCGACAGTAACCATCACCAACATCCAGCTTCGGCTTGCTTCGATGCCTTTAATGAAGGTGAGGGCTGGCCAACACCATTTATGGTTAATGGTGCCAAGGTTGTCCTGAGCAATACTCGCAACTGGATTAACCATTTTCAACCTGACAATCTTGCCAATGAGATGGATCGGAAAGAATGGTGCAAGGAGGAAAACCTCTCTGTTCAAGCCAAAAACTGGGCCAAACTCCTGAAACACCTCTTGGAAGTCCCCCTGAAGATGCCCGAAACAGAGCCTGATGCAATTGAACTCACTCCAGCTATGATGGAAGCTCGGTTGAAAAAATACCTAGTTGGCAGAGAAATCTCCTTCAAGCCAAACAATGAAGGAGAAGTCCAACATCATAAAATCTTGGATATTCAAGTACATGAGGCTAGCGCCTACTTTATCCTTGAAGATCTGACGATTGGATTGCATTTTATGTTAATGGTATTTTCTGAAGTAGTTGAAAAAATAGAAGATGGTTGGACATCTGGCTTCCTATGTTTTGACGTCAAACTCAAAGGCATTGAACCAGCTGCTGTTCTACAAACACTCTTTGACATTGCTGAATCCTAATAACCACTAACCGCGTGCATTGCAGCGCGTCACCTCGTCCTAATTTGTCTTCTAGACAGAAAGGGACGGGGTTTTTATTTTAAAACAAAATAAACAGGCATTCCTTCTTCAGCCGGAAGTTTATTAATGTCAAAAAATTGATTCGTTAAATCTTTAGTCATATATTTAAATTAATCTTATGATGATCATAAAGCTTTTTCTCTTCTAAATCATACCAGGAGTCTTGGTAAACATTTTTTGGATTATCTAATTTTAAAAAATCTTTTTGGTATAAATAAGTCAGGGCTTTCGGTGGTTTATCTGGATAAGCTAATAATATCCAATTTTCACGCCCATCAATAAATTTATTATAAAGAGAAACTTGTCCCTTAGTTATTAAATGCGCCATTAAATGTTCTTCTAAGAAAAAATCGATTTGCTTTTCATCAAAACTTAATTTAGTATTTTTAAGATTATCAAAATCCTCTTTCAAATATTTCTGAAATTCTTTATCTTTTTTATATATATTTTTAAGTTTATCAAAAAAACTAACAAAATTACTATTTAAATAAAGTTGGCTCCATGTTGTGTAAGAAAAAGAATCTTGAACCACATGTTTATCTTTTTTTAAGATATTCTGAAAAGATTTCATGTGGCTGATCATCAAGTCCGTAAAACGATATTTTAATTTATAAGCAGGCTCTTCTGAGTATAAATATAAAAAATCAGTATAAACAAAAACTCCGCCAGCTTTTGAGTTGGGATTTGATTTTACAATTTTATCAGGATTAAAATGCCCTAAATATTCATAATAAATCTGAGCACCTTGAGATGGATTTGAAATACGATTCATTGATATAGGGAAAACAACTAATCCTTCTTCAGCCGGAAATTTATTAATGTCAAAAAATTGATTCGTTAAATCTTTAGTCATATTTTTATGTTAATTTTATTTTTTTATAAAAATCAATCATATACTGAGGAATTACTTTCTCATCAACCATTCTGTCAGTCTTAGATTTTACAGTTTGAAAAAATTCAGCTTCAGCAAAATGCTCTGCCTTATCTTTTAATATCTCTTTTATTGAATCGCTACAAGCAAAACTAAAAATTTCTCCAGAGTCTATCAAAGCTTTAAACTCCTTTATATCATTATCACTCTCAAGCAACATGGCGTTGATGGGATTATCAGTCAAAGTCAAAGCAGTGGTCTTATGACTACCATCACACATGATATATTCCAGCTCCGAATTCTTTTCAAAAAAATTTTGAACTTTTTCTCCTAACACTGACAAGCCAAGTGATTTATGTATCACTGGAGTGACTGGTAACAATTCTGGATTAGCTTTGGCAATTTTAAAGTATATCTTTAAAACTTGCTCATTATGCACTGGAAAATCATTGGTTGTCATGATTTGCTCAGCTTGTAAACTTATTTTTTTCATACCATAATTCTACCATCACTGAAATAAACAGGCAATTACATCTTTTTTTGCCCTCCTTGACAAAATATACAATATATGCTATTATATGATATGTTCTTTAAAACTAGGAGTAAGAAAGATGGATCAGAAGCGTAAATTATTTTGGCAGTATTTGATAATAATCATCATCACCTTGGCTGTCTTTATTATAACAAATGCCATAAATGATGACATTATGTCCTCAGTATTCGCCGTCATACTCACCGTCGCACTCGTCGTTATATTCGTCGCACTCGACAAACCCACTGACACAAACGTTGCACTCACCACACTCGTCACCATATGCGTCGCCACCTTAGCAATTGCATTAGCCGTCGCATTATACGAATCTGATTGCACAAAGAAAAACGACTTGAACAATGAATTTACCTTCGGTTATATTCATAATCATCACCGTTTCGATGTTATATTACATCCTTACGCATTAGCGTAAACATGTCTCAGGGTCACCCCACAAGGTGGTCCTGCTTTTTTTGCTCTCCTTGACAAAATATATAATATATGCTATAATTCAGAGCATAACACAAACAATTAACGAAGCTGGAGAAAGAAAATGGAATACATTTACTTAACCATCGGTGTGATTAGCTGGATTACCATGGGCATGTGTAGCCTATGGTTAGCTAAAAAGCTACAACCAGATCGAGAACCCGGACCTTGTGCAAGTAGTGACCAATGGCAGCGCTATCATCGTGAACGCAATGATGCCGAAGCTCTAATATTTTTTAGTGGCCCCCTCTCAGGAATTGCATTTATTCTTGTATGGCTATTGATAAATAGCATTAAGCTATTCTTTCACGGAATCAAGATGCTCTTTTGCAAAAATCATGGATCGAAATTTAACATGATCGTCGCATAGATGATCAAGTCTTCATTTCAAAATCAAAGACCCTTCGTATAAAAATATACGGAGGGCTTTTTCTTTTCTCCTAATCTTGACAAAGTAGCAAATACATACTATATTATTATATTACTATATACAAAGTACATTACAATTTTAAGTAAGAGGAAACAATTATGTCTAAGCTTAATTGGTGGCAAATTATTATAACAATAATTACTCTGGCAACATTTTTTATTACCAGACAGATTACAGATGACAATGTGCTATTCGAAATCTTTACGCCATTCGTTGTTACGCTCATTATTGTATTAATCGCTCTATGCATCTCATCAGCTAACGCTCTCATCACTGCATTTGTTGCATTGGACTCTGTGCTCATCGTAATTGCTATTACATTTTTTATATTAGCTTTTACAATCAATTCAGAGCGCTTCTTTATAGCTGCATTTATCGCGCTCATGCTAATCACTGTCATCACGATAGAGCTTATATTCCGCACGCTCTATTATGCCAAAAAAAATGACTTGCCTAAGGCCTATACTATCTGGTCGATGGCGATCCAATCCCTTGTCATCATTATGCCGATGTTATACTTCACTTGGAAGTAAGCAGAGACATCTCCTCAATGAAAACAAAAAAAAACGAAATAGGAGAATGTAAACCATGAATACCATGCGGCTATTGTTCGAACCGTTTTTCAACTATTGGAATCATCGGCTGTCATGGTTTCTTGATTCCAAGTGGTACGAAATTTTATTTGGCCTCACGGTCTTCATCAGTCCTCTTGCTCAATTTCCTCAACTACTGAAAGCAATCAACGCAAGTTCAGTAGAAGGAATTTCAGTTGAAACCTATGTGCTTCTGATATACAATTTTTCAATCATTACATTGTATGGAGTCAAGCAACGAGACTGGAGAATATTCCTGGCCATGGGCATAGGCCTAATCGAGTTTATACTGATTGTTGTTATTACAATGATCAGGGGTGGTAGCTTTCTGGGCTTCACCTTATAATAAGCCAATCACAAAACCCTCGCGTGTTATACGACGAGGGTTTTTCATTTTAAATTAATTCGTGTAAAAAAGGAGTGGCTTATTTTTTTATTTCAACTCATCAAGATATTTAGAAAATTCGTCCCAAATAATAGCTAATATTTTTTTACCATTTTGTAGAAAAGATTTTTTATCAATTATTTCAAATCGTAATGTATAATCTTTCGGTCCTCTTTTGTGATCAACTTCTTCTAAGCTTATATTTACAGCCTCACTACCGATTTGTTGATTTATTCTCGCAACTAATTCGATAATTTTTTCTTTGAAATTTCTTTGAATGCTGAGTTCCGACTCATTTGTTGTTTCGTCATCTACGTAGCTTAAATACGGCTCTTTGTTTGTTTCTGCGTGTCCGTAACAACTTTGGTGAGGAGTAATTGGTAGAGAAAAAAACTTTTCAAGAATTGGAATTATATCCTTATCAATTTCCTCTGACTCCAAAGATTTTTGTAGCATTTCTAAATTACTCTTGTCTTTGCTAAAAGAAATTTCTGGTTTAAATTCTTTGTTCATAAAAAATTTTAAATTTAAATTAATGAAGCATCAAAAAGGGGTAGGGTTATTTTATAACAAGATAATCTCTTTTTGCAAATCTGTAGTGACAATCAATTTATCGTCACTTGAAATATAAAAATCAATTTCACTACGGATTCCAAATTTATTTTCAATATAAATTCCTGGCTCAATCGTGTAGCCTAAATTTTTTAAAAGACTCTTTTTATTTTTCTGATAAATCCAGTTTGGTTTAGGACCATGATCTTGTTCTATCCCCAAAGAGTGTCCCAGTTCATGTAAAATATTCTTTTCAAATCCGGCTTTTTTAATTATCTCAAAAGCAACATTTTCAATATCCTTACCTGTTGGAATCTTATTATTTTCTAATTGTATTTCTATATACTTTAGAGCTCCATCTCTAGCAGTGACGACAACATCAAATACTTGTTGAATCTCTGTAGGAACTTTTTTTCCATAAAAACTAAGCCAAGTGATATCCGCAAAAGGCGCATTTTTTATTTTTAATTTTGCCCACAGATCAATTAAGATAAAAGTATTATCTTTTAATTTTTCAGATGATTTTTTAGGGTAAAATTCAGGCGTTGCAGAATTTTGGTTATATGAAACTATTGGCGGATACTTGTCTGTTTCTAAGTTATGTTCCTGAAATTTTTCTAACACAAATTGCTGAATCTCATATTCAGAGATTGATCGGTTGTTTTGAATGTGCTTAAATGTTAAATCTTTGATTTTTATAAGCAACTTCGCAGCTTTTTCATGATATTCAATTTGTTGTTTTGACCACATTATATTTCTTAGAGTTAAATTAACTTGTGTATATTTTAGCACTACTGAAATAAACAAGCAATTTACAAAAAGCACCTCTTCCAAGGTGCCTTTTATTTTAATCATTCAACTCTTTACTCAACTCTTCTAAAAGTTTCTTCTGCTTTCTAGACAGTTTTGTCGGCACATCAACAACTATAATCACAATCTGATCACCTCGTCCTCTGCTTTTCAATTTAGTAACACCTTTATTGCGAAGAATAAATTTTTTATTACTCTGAGTACCAGTTGGGATTTTTAATTTTACTTTTCCGTCTATTGTATTTACTTTTATTTCACCGCCCATCGCTGCAATGGTAAATGGAATTTTGATTTCAGAAATTAGATCAAAACCTTCACGCACCAAATCAGCTTGAGGTTTGACGAGAATATTGACATACAAGTCTCCAGCAGACGCACCATTAACACCACTGTCCCCTTGTCCACTGAGACGAATAGACTGACCAGTGTCGATACCACCTGGTACCTCTACTTTTATATCTTGATGTTCGACAGTGATACCTTGACCACTACAAGCGCCACATTTATCTTTAATATTTTTACCTTGGCCTCTACATTCTGGACAAGCAGTCTGTGTCTGGAATTGTCCCAAAATAGTTGTCGTCACTCGGCCGGCACCATCACAAGTCGGACATTTATCAAAAGAAGTACCCTCTTTGGCACCTGTACCCTGACATGGCTGACACTGACTTTTTCTTTGCAAAGAAACATTGTGACTTACACCAAAGACAGCTTCTTTCAAAGTAATTTCTAAATTCACTTCTAAATCAGATCCGCGTTGAGTCCGGCCAGCTCTTGCACCACCTTGGCCTCCTTGTCCACCAAAAAAACTACCAAAGATATCTCCTAAGTCAAAATCAAAGTCGGTTTGTTGAGCGCCACCTTGGCCAAAGCCTTGCCCAAATGGATTACCACCGCCAAAACCACTTTGGCCACCAGAAAAAGCACTGCCAAATTGATCATATTGAGCGCGTTTACTTTTGTCACTCAAAGTCTGATAAGCTTCATTGGCTTCTTTGAACTTTTCATCTTGACCATTATTTTTGTCAGGATGATGTTCATGAGCTACTTTACGAAAAGCTTTTTTTATTTCATCAGCCGAAGCACTTTTTTCTACGCCTAATATTTTGTAATAATCTTTGGACATTATTTAGTTTCTTCTGTTTTAGTTTCTTCTTTCTTGTCTTCTTCCCTGCCATCCGTAGCCTCGGCGGAGGATGGTTTGACATCTTCGAAGTCGCCTTCAGCTGTGTCTTCTTTCTTCTCTTCACCTGAAGCAGCATCTGCATTTGGATCAGCTTCACCTGGCTTAGATTGTTCGGTTGATTGGTTTTGATACATTGCAGCCCCAATCTTTTGGACAACTTCTTCCAGATCTTTAGTAGCAGTTTTAATAGCTTCTAAATCTTCGCCGTCTTTTACTTTCTTAAGAGCTTCAGTTTTGTCTTCCATTTCTTTTTTATCTTCTTCTTTAAATTTATCTCCATTGTCTTTGATAAATTTTTCAGTTTGGAAAACAATATTATCAGCAGAGTTACGAGTTTCCACTGCTTCTTTCTTTTTCTTATCTTCATCAGCATGAACCTCAGCATCCTTTTGCATTTTCTCAATATCAGCATCAGATAAACCAGAGCTTGCTTGGATAGTAATCTTTTGTTCAGTACCAGTTCCTTTATCTACAGCTTTGACATGCAAAATACCATTAGCATCAATATCAAAACTTACTTCAATTTGAGGAACACCACGTGGTGCTGGAGGAATACCAGTCAAAGTAAATCTACCTAAAGTTTTATTATCCCCTGCCATCTCACGTTCACCTTGTAAGACATGGATCTCTACACTGGGCTGACTATCAGCGGCAGTAGAGAAGGTCTGAGTTTTTGAAGCTGGGATAGTTGTATTACGATCAATCAATGGAGTACGGACACCACCCATAGTTTCAATACCCAAAGTAAGTGGAGTTACGTCTAGCAATAAAACATCTTTGACATCACCTTGCAAAACTCCAGCTTGTACAGCTGCACCTAAGGCTACTACTTCGTCAGGGTTTACAGAAACATTTGGTTTTTTGCCAAAAAATTCTTCAACTTTCTTTAGGACAAGTGGCATACGAGTCATACCACCAACCATAATAACTTCCTCAATATCTTTGACCTCTAATTTAGCATCAGCTAAAGCCTTTTTACATGGCTCTAAAGTCTTAGTCACTAAATCACCAACTAAATCTTCTAGTTGAGCACGAGTCATTTTCATCACCAAATGCTTTGGACCAGATTCATCAGTAGTGATAAATGGCTGATTGATTTCAGTTTCCATAGAAGAAGAAAGCTCAATCTTAGCTTTTTCAGCTGATTCTTTCAGTCTTTGCAAAGCTAAATTATCATTGGATAAGTCTAATCCTTCTTGTTTTTTATATTCTTCCAAAATCCATTTGATAATAACTTGATCAAAGTCATCGCCACCCAAATGAGTATCGCCATTTGTAGACTTTACCTCTACAGTATCTGCAGAAACATCTAAAACAGAAACATCAAAAGTACCACCACCCAGATCATAAACAACTACTTGTTGATCTTTCTTTTTATCAAATCCATAAGCTAGTGCTGCTGCTGTTGGTTCGTTTATAATTCTTTTTACTTCTAAACCGGCAATTTTACCAGCATCTTTGGTAGCTTGTCTTTGTGAATCATCAAAATAAGCAGGCACAGTAATAACAGCTTCGGTGATTGGTTCACCTAATTTACTTTCAGCATCAGCTTTGATCTTTTGCAAAATCATAGCAGAAATTTCTTGTGGACTATGATCTTTGCCACTCATAGCAACTTTTACACCCACGCCATCCTGAACAATTTTGTAAGGCACGGTCTTGATATCTTCAGCTACTGCCTCATCGCTAAATTTACGTCCGATCAAACGCTTGACTGAAAAAATTGTGTTTTCTGGATTGGTTACTGCCTGACGTTTAGCCGGCATACCTACTAAGCGTTCACCATTTTTTGAAATAGCGACCATAGAAGGAGTAGTTCTACTACCTTCTTTGTTTTCCAAAATCTTTGGTTGACCACCTTCGATAATAGCGAAGGCTGAATTAGTAGTACCTAAATCGATTCCTAAAATTTTTCCCATATGTTTTTTAAATTATTTCTTTAAAATTATTTATTAATTGATTATTTTTTATCATTGTTTGCATGTCTAAAACTTGATCGGCATCTAGATCATCGCCAATGGCAAAGTCTAATACTTCTTGTGGTTTCAAATCGGTCAAAATGGCGTTACCGACAATGCCTTGTGGCAATGAAGAGAACTTGGTTAATAAATTTGAACTACACTTGCGACAGGTGGCATAAGTCAATAATCCATAATCACTTTCGTGTAGCACTTGAATTTGAGACTGATTGTACTCACTAGCACAAACTGGACATTTCTTGATCAACTTTATATTTAATGGACTGTTGGAATTTATCATTATTTTTTAATTTTAATCTCAATGTTTTTAGATTTAGCGTGAGCTTCTTTTGGTAAAACTACTTTCAATAATCCGTTATCAAAATTAGCCTCAGCTTTATCGGCTTGTACTGAAGCCGGCAAAATAACTGAGCGATGAAAAGACCCGGTACGCACTTCTTTGCGGTAATAGTTTTTTTCATCTATCTCTGAAGTTTCTCGACGAGTGCCTTCTAGATTGAAAATATCATCTTTAACGGAAATATTGACGTCCTCCGGGCTAATACCAGCTAAACTTGCCTCAACTATGACTTGATCATGATCTTCATAAACATCGATAGCCGGCAAAAAATCTGTATTTTCCAAATTTTCAAAAGTGTCCAAAAAGGGACTCCATGGTATTAATGACATAATATTTATTACTTATTATTTATAATAACTTTGGCAGGTCTTATGACGTCTTCATTGAGCATAAAACCAGCTTGTTTTTCTTCAACGATTTCTTGGTCTTTTTTGTCTTCCTCATTTACTTGATCTAAAGCTTCGTGAATATGAGGATTAAATTCTTCACCTAAAGTCTTGATACGAGTAACACTATGATCTGACAAAAATGTTTCCCACATTTTCAAGATGTGTTCTAAGCCAACTGCCCAAGAGCTTGTTTTTTCAGCTTCCGGTATATGATTGATGGCTATTTGATAATTATCAAATATTGGCAATAATTCTAAAACTAAATTATTAGTTAATAGATTATTTAAATTGCTGATCTTCTGTCCACTTTCTCTTTGTAAATTTTGATAATCAGCCAAAGCTTTTTGCCAACCAGCCAAATGTTCAGCCGCTTGAATCTCTAATTCTTCTCGACTTAATTTCTTTGGCTTCTTATTTTCTTGTTTTAAATCTTTTTTTTCTGACATTTTATTTATTTTACGATTGCTTCAAATAAACCTAAAATTTTATTGTAATCCATTCTAACTGGACCTAAAATTGCTAATAATTGTTTGTTGTCTTTAGATATCGGCGCAATAATCACTGAACAGTCAGTAGAAAATGGATTGTCGTCACCTAACAAAACTTGTGGCTTATCAATTTTATGATAAATACTATTAATAGCTTTTTCTAAACTATCTACTACCTGACTCATGGACAAGACCATTTTATAGTCTTCAAACTCTGGCTGAGAAAATAACTTGAACAAGCCAGTGAAATAAAAATCAGATGGAGCAAAAGCAACAATGCTAGCTAAGTTTGTTTTATCAACTAATAGTTTTGCTAAGTCTCTAACATCTGTTGCGTGAGCGGCTTGTAACTCTTCTTTTTCTTTTTCAGAACAATCCAAAACTTCTAACAAATTATCTAAATAATATTGATAACCTTGAATAGTCGGAATACGGCCAGCTGAAGTATGAGGCTGATAAATATAACCTTCAGTTTCTAGTGCCATCATGGCATTACGGATAGTAGCCGAACTAACTTCAAAAGTAGCCGCTAGTGAAGTAGAGCTAATTGGTCGAGCATCTTCAATGTAGAGCTCAACGATTGCCTTTAATAATTGTTCGGACCTTTTTTCCATGTTCAAAAGTTTATGTATAGATAATTATAAAGCATTTAGCACTCGACGTCAAGGAGTGCTAATTCTTCGACAAGCTCAGAATTAAATAAACAAAAAATTAGCTAACTTTAGCTAATTTCTAGAGAAATTAAATTTTTTAGTCTATTTATTCATTTCTCAAAGCAGCGATTGGTTCTAATTTAGCTGCTTTTTTGGCTGGAAAAATTCCAAAAACCAAACCAAGTACTATTGCAAAACTCAATGAAGTAATTAAAGCCGACATTGGCAAAGATAAACTCCATGTAATTCCTTGTTGTTTAGCGATAATAAAAATAAGATAATTCACAATAACCCCAAGTATTACTCCTGCTACTCCTCCTAAAAAAGTAATTACTACCGCCTCAGTTAAAAACTGCTGCATAATATCTTTGTACTTGCCCCCAATAGCTTTTCGCAAACCAATTTCAAAAGTTCGTTCGGCAACTGAGACATACATAATATTCATAATACCAACGCCAGCCACCAATAAAGAAATAGCAGCCAAAGCTATTAACAAAAGACTAACCCCTCCTAAAATAGTGCCCATCATTTCTTTAGCATCATCCATAGACATAATAGCAAAATCATCTTTGTCTGGATTAGTAATGTCATGCCGATCACGCAACAAAGCAATCAACTCCTCAACTGTCTCATCTTCTTTGTCTATGTCTTCCATTTCTGAAGTAATATAACTCAAATGCTCAATGCCCCATAATAATTTTTGTCCAGTCTGAATAGGAATATAAATCAAGCTATCCCGATCAAAAAATAATGAACTGCCCATCGATTTAGCGACACCGATTACTCTAAAATTCATCTTACGAATTTTGATATTCTGACCAATGGCTTCACTTGAACCAAATAATGATTCTTTTATTTTAGAGCCCAAAACTACAACTCTTACTAAACTATCATCTTCTTCTTCAGTAAAATATCTACCTCGATCTATTTCTACTGAATCAATATCAATATATTCATGGGTGCTAGCCATGATCATGGCCGTCTTTACTTCATCTTGCCAATGTACTATTTCTTGACCCAAATAACCTCCGTAATTTCTTTTAATATTTGGTACTTTTTCCATGGCTCGCTTATCATCTAGGGTCAAAGTACTAATCACAATACCTTGAGCCATACCAGCTGCATTGCCAGCAGAAGCTTGTTTAGTGCTTGGTACTTTTATTTCCGTTTGAATAACATCAGTGCCAAAGGTATCCATTTCAGCAAAAATAAATTTTTCAATACTGTTTCCAGCTGACATAACTACTAAAACTGCAGCAATACCAATTACAATACCCAAAATAGTCAATAAAGCACGAGTCTTATTGACTTTTAAAGCGTTTATGGCAATTTTAACTGCTTCTCTATACTGCATTATTCATAGGTTAATGCTTCAACTGGATTTAAAGCGGCTGCTTTTTTAGCTGGATACCAGCCAGCTGCTAATCCCACTAACAAGGTAAAGCTAATGGATAAAACTACTGAAAATATAGATACTACAAAATCCCAATCATAACCTAAATATCGAGCTACTAGACTTACCGCCCATGAAATTGAAATACCAATAATAATACCAATAACACCGCCAAAACTAGACAAGACCAAAGTTTCTATCAAAAATTGTCGGCTAATATCACTAGCCTTAGCCCCAACTGCTTTGCGAAGACCGATTTCTCTAGTCCTTTCGGTTACAGCTACTAACATAATATTCATAATACCAATGCTACCAACAATAAGTGAAATAGCAGCAACGGCAGCTAAGAAATAATTCAAAGCATCAGTAATACTTCCCAGTGCTTCTAGCGCATTATCCACAGATTGCACTGTAAAATCTTCTTGCTCTATATTTTCAATATCATGCTGATCACGTAATACTCGACGAATTTCTTGAATAGCAAAAGCAGAATCCGTACCCTCGACTAAACTAAGTCGCATAAAACCAATGTGATTGACACCCAATAAATTATCTTGAGTTGTTTCTAGTGGTACGAAAACATGGCCATCTTGATTTTCAAAACCAGCTGAACCTCGCTCTTCCATCACGCCAACTACTCGAAAAGATTCTTTGTTTATTTTAATACGTTTATTAATTGGATCAAGATCACCAAATAAATCCTCTCTAGCTTCTGAGCCCAAAACAACCACTCGAGCATGTAATTCTTCTTTGGTAAAAAAACTACCAAATTCAACCGAAGTATCTTCTACTTCAATATATCTATCACTAACTCCCATGAATGTTGAGTCAATGCTTTTATTTTGATAAGTAATAGTGCCAACTCCTCGAACATAGGCTGCTACTGCCTTCACTTCTGGTAATTGTCTTTTGAGCTCCAAAGCATCATTGTAAGTTAATGTAGTAATACTAACGCCCATAGCCGAAGCTGGCGGACCACCTTCTTCAGAAGCTCCAGGTAAGATGCCTATCAAATTAGATCCCATGCCTTTAATTTGATTAGCTATTAGACTTTGAGCACCGGCTCCAACAGAGACTATCATAATAACCGAAGCGATCCCAATGATAATTCCTAATGATGTCAAAAAAGAGCGAGTTTTATTTCTCAATAAAACCCTAACAAACATGAAATATTTTGACTGTTGACTGATCATTATTTCAAATTATTCAAACTTTTAGCTATTATTTGTTTAAAATCTGAATCATCGCTAATTAATTTACCATCTTTTAACTTGATGATTCGTTTAGCATGTTGAGCAGTTGATGTTTCATGGGTAACTAAAATAACTGTTTTTCCATTTTTATTTAATTCTTGCAAAATAGACATTACTTGCAAGCCTGATTTCGAATCTAAATTACCAGTTGGTTCATCAGCAAAAACAATATCTGGTGAATTTACCAAAGCTCGAGCGATTGCTACCCGCTGTTTTTCACCACCAGATAATTGATTAGACAGATAATCTTTACGGTGCGTTAAGCCCACACTTTCTATTACTTGATCGACAATACTAGCACTCTTTTTAGTTGTGCTATATAGAAGTGGTAAGTGAACATTATCCCAAACCGATGTTTTTGGTAATAAATTAAAATTTTGAAATACAAAACCAATGCTCTTATTTCTAAGCTCAGCTAGCTTATCATCATCTAAATTACTGACATCTTGACCACGAAATTTATACTGACCTTTGGTTAATGTATCTAAAAAGCCCAAAATATGCATCAAGGTTGATTTTCCAGAGCCAGATGGGCCCATAATAGAAATGAACTCACCCTCTTTGATATCAAAGCTTAACTCATGCAAAACTTTAGTTACTACATCATCATTGGTAAATTCTTTATAAAGATTTTTTACTTCAATCATTATTTTTCTCCATTTTTAATAAAAGTAATAACATTTTCACCAGCTTCAATTCCTGACAAAATTTCAATAAAGCCATCATCACTCTTTAGCCCAGTAGTTATTTTTTTCTCTACTACCTCTATTTCATTGATTAAAACTTTTATGTATTTACCATCTTCCTTGTAAATCAAAGATCTAGTCGGCACAGCTAAAACATCATTTTTTTGATTAGTAAAAATAGTTAAGTCAGCTGTCATGCCAGACTTAATACGATCATCTACATCATCAAGGCTCACTTTCACCTGATAATAAATAACATCATTAATACTTGTAGCTGCTGGATCAATAAAAGTAACTTTAGCTATAAATTTATCATCACTAGAAAAAGCATCCAGAACAACATCCACATGGTCGCCAACTTCTATTTTGGTCACATCAGATTCTGGTACATCTACTTCTATTTGTAAATTACTATTACCAATCATAGAAATAACTGGAGTTGCTAAAGAATTATTTTCTCCTGCATTAAAATTCACTTTAGTAATAATTCCGTCAACCGGTGCTTTGATTACTGTGTCATTATAATCGCTAAAAACTCGTGCTAAACTTGCCTGGGCACGACGAACTCTAGCTTCAGCGGCGGTAATTTCAAAATCACGCGGTGGTGCCACTGCGGCTGCTAATTTTGCTTGAGCTAATCTTAGGCTACTAGCAGCTGACTGGATGCTATTGTTAGCTTCAGTAATTGCATTCTGATAATAAATATCCTGCGTTCTTAAATTTGCCGAAGCTGTTTGCACAGAAGTGATGGCGGTATTTACCACAGTTAACTGACTATTTATACTTAATTTAAATTCAGAAATTACACTTGAAGTGTAAACACTATTCTCAATAGTAACCAACATGGTATCAAAAGTTAAATTTAAAGCATCGGCCGCTGCCTCTAAAGTAAGCTCTAAACTATCCAGGGTGTTTAAAATTATTTCCTGATCATCATCTAAATACTCTAAAATACTAAGAAAATCTTGATACTGAATCATAGCATTTTGATACTGAAATCTAGCTTGAGAAAATATACTCTGGGACGTAACATATAAATAACTATCAGCCGTGCTATCTATAATAGCGTCCTCGATAATATCTAGACCATATTGAGCAGTAAAATATTTATCACTAGCCACATTCATGCCTATTGATCGTAAATTAGCTAAATCTTGATCACGAGTATTTTCTATATTCACTAAGCCATCTATTGCTGTCTGATATGCTATTTCTGCTACTACCACTTGTTCTTCTGTGATCTGAACATCTTCTGTGCTTTGACCGGCTAATAAAGCCTCTAAATCACTCTCAGCTACCATTACCGCGGCTTGAGCATCAGCAATTTGTGCTGAAACATTAGCAGCTCGTAAATTAGCTAAAATTTGACCAGCCACCACTTGATCACTAACCTCTGCTCTAACTGATTGTATAATACCAGTTGATCTAAAATTAAGATCAATATCATCAGCAGACTCAACTGAACCGGTCACCTCAACTGTCTGCTGTAGAGATTGTTTAGCAGCTATTTGGGTCACATATTCTGTTTCTTGTTGCGGTTTTAAAACTATTAGCAAAACTACTACTAAAGCAATAACAATCACTCCCCAGAACCATTTTTTCTTAAACATAACAATAAAATTACTGATTATCTGCTCTCATTATACATAAAATAAAAGAAAAAAACCACCCTCACAAGTGAGGATGGTTTTTAAAAAATATATTGATTATCGCTGTACGTAGATAGAAGCAGTAGCATAATCACTTTCAGCACAAGCGCCGATAATTATACGCCCACCAGAAGATTTCATGAAATAATAACCAGTATTTTTACCTGCATTTGCTATGCCAGATGGATCTACCGGCATAGTTGGTAAATAAGTTGGAATTAAAATTTCTAATTGCACTCCCATGGTATCATCCTCAGTTATATTTTGACAATCATAACTTGACATTCCCACCGTGCTAGAAGCCATAATAGCATAATATATACCAGCTTCTGCTGTAGTAGTAGGATGAGTACCATTATTATCTACTACATGTTTTAGATAAGCTTCAGTAATAGCTGTAACATCCTCCCAACGTTGAGCGTCATTGGCAGCACCTATTCTCTTAGCTGGATCGATAGCCACAAAAGCAGCGGCCGCTAATAGACCTATGATGGCTATTACGATAATAAGCTCAATTAAAGTAAATCCAACATTATTTTTAAATAAATGTTTTGACATGATTATAATTTAAAATTTTTATTTCTATCTTTGTACGTAAATAGAAGCATCAGCGTAATCACTTTCAACACAAGCTCCTATTTGAATTCTTCCTGAATCAGTTCTCATGAAATAATAACCCGTACTCACTGTGCCATACGCAACAGAACCTGGATCAATTGGCATGGTAGGTAAATAAGTTGTTACTATATTATCTAAACTAATACCGACGGCTCCAACAGTTTGATTCTGACAAGTTGTACCAGCGGCTCCAGTCGTACCATAACCCATAATCGCATAATAAGTTGCACCATTAGACGTAAATGTAGCTGTTGAAGTAGGGAAACTACCACTTTCATCCACAATATACTTCATAATACCATCTGCGACAGAAGTCACATCAGACCAACGCTGAGCATCTCTAGCTTGACCAATACGTTTAGCTGGATCAACAGCTACAAATACGGCTGCTGCTAATAGAGCAATCACAGCAATAACAATGATCAATTCGATCAAAGTGAAACCTTTTTTGTTCATAAATTTTTAATTAATATTTTTTAAATAATATAAATCAAAACAACTTATATATATTATATCACATTTTCTAAAATAACCCAATATATCAAGGACGAGAAAATTTTAAATTTACTCTTAATCTAAATTGCTCGGCATCTTCATTGAAAGATAAAATATCATAATTCTGACCATCTAACTTCCATTTACTGTATTTAGCTGCTTCTTCTACGGATAAATTAACAAAAACTAACTGTCTAGCCTCAAAATTATTAATGGCTAAAAAATCATAATTTACCCGAATAATAACAGTGTTACCTATCACAAAATCTTCCTCTTTAGGGGTAATGCTCACAATATCGTGTCCAAAAGGCTGATTAATAATAAAAGACTTCTCAGGTGTATATTCTAGCACTTTAGCCTGTGCCATAGTGCTGGCTTTAGCATTTAAGGCATCCACAATCACCTGATAAGGTACCCCGGGTATATTTTGCTTGACCATTATTGGCTGGTTGATAATGTCTCCTGCTAAAAAGTTATCCACACCATCACCCTCTAAACCAACTATAATTTCTTGAGTAATAATCTTGATATTAGGCGAAAAACGAGCCCACAACATATCTTGCCAATACCAAGCTGCACCAACTGCTACTAATAACACTAAGATTATCCATGTATACCAATGCTTGAATAAACTAGGAAATTTTTTTAATTTTTTAAAAACGAACTTAGACCAAAGACTGATATTCTTTAAATTTATTCTCTGCTGTAAATCAACTCTATCTGTTTGATAAAAATTAATATCAATATTTTTCTGCCAAGCTAGTTTAGCTAAGCCCAAAGCATTGATGTACTTCACTTCTTGAAAATGCTCTGATAATTTCTGTCCTTTTAATATTGTCTCTAATGGTAAAACTTTCAAATTAAGATTATCCCCTAAATATTTATTCAAACCCTTAATTTGTGAGGTACCGCCTATTAAAATCATATTTTTTAATTTGCGTCCACTGCTCTCTTCATAAAAAGTAACAAATCTTTTTAGTTCATCAGCCATAGGTTGCATTTGCCCCTGAATAACCCACATTACTTTACCTTCATCAATAGCTGGATCCATACCAATCTTTTGTTTTTTTTCTTCGGCTGAAGTATGAGAAATATTTAATTTTGTCACTAAGGTATTTGTAATATTATCTCCTGCTATATCAATATTTATCGAATCACGAATACCTTGGGCATCAAAAATTGCAGCATTAGTAGTACGAGCACCAATGTCAACTAATAAAGTATCTTCTTTTTTTAAACTCTCACTAATACCGGCATATGAGCTAATAGACTCTAAGGTAATACCAATAATATCCAAACCCATACTTTCAAAAATCTGTACCCATTCTTTTAGTAAACCTTTTTGAGCAGCAGTATAAAAAATCTCAGTCTGACTATTATTTATAGGTAATATCTTTAAAGCTGGCGTTAAATTTTCTTTGTCTTCTGGTATAAACTCTTCTGCCCGATTATGTGCAGCTATTATCAAATCTTTATGCCGCAAAGATTTTGGCAAAGATAACAAACGAGAAAAAGTACGAGAATCTGGCAAAGATAAAAAGACACTATTAGCCCGCATTGCCCTAGGTTTAGCCAAAGAAAACATTTTCTTCAACTCTTCTTTAAATTTGTCTGGCTGCAAAATCTCTCCATTCTCTACTATGCCCGGTGATAATCGATAACGAGCAAAAGACACAAGTCGCCAACTTTTTCTTTTTTTATATAAAACAACAGCCTCAACTGAAAAATCAGAGATATTGAGACCGATAATTTGCTCTTCTGTAAAACGATTTATACTTTCAAACATTGTATTTCTCTATATAAACTGATTATACCTTAATAATGACTAATTATAAATGCTTTTATTCACAAGCACAAAGAATTTTATAAAAACCAATTTCTACATCACTACAAACATAAGCTGGATCAGCGTCAGTAGTCATGCAATAATCTGCGCCCACAAGATTACTAGGGGAATACGTTAAATCGCTATCATCGCAACCAACACTGCAAGTACCAGGAGAATCTGAACCCATGGCAACATTTAAAGTGCAACTAAGATCGGAATATGAAACATTCGAAACACATGATAAACCATTTTCAGCACAAACACTATTACAGCTCATAGATACAGCTGAGGCCTTATACCAACAATAATCAAACATCTCTTCCCCTCCACAGCCAGCGGGTGCTTCAGCTAAAACTTCTACTGTACTAGTAGTATAAAAAGTACTGTCTGGATCGAAATTATTATGCTCCATTGCTAACCAATCCGCAGATAAAACTTTATTTGAAATCCTCACTTCATCAACAGCGCCATTATGACTATACCAAGCTCCGCTATGTCCACAGCCAATACAAAGATAGCCACTATTACAGCTTGTAATTGATGAGGGCAGGCTATCACTTTGATTGCTCTTCACCTCCTCACCATCTAAATAGATTTTAACTGTCTTTGTTTCTCCGTCAAAATTATAAGCCAAATGTGCCCATTCACTTAAATCAGGAACCTCTCCACTGTCGCTACTTGTGTATATGTTGTCCTCACAATCAGCTGGCTCAGTCACTACTGTGATTGCATTACTTGAAATATTATACATACTAAAATCATAATACTGACCAATCGGTCCCTGTCTTTCATCCCAGGTAGAAACATGCCCATAGGTCGTCAGATTTGCCCAAAGACTTATGGTTATTTTAGGAATGTGTATACTTGTATTAGCTGTAATTTGGACACGATTTGATTCGGTCTTTCCAGGGTTATCAAAATCTATAGCATTGCCAGACACCCCATCTATGAGGTCATCAGCGCCCATCTCGTCACCATAAACTGTTCCATCCAAATCACTAGTAGTGGAGTCTATCATCTGTGGAGCACCACCGGTTGGATCTTCATCTAAATGCTGTACAAGTATATAATCTGACCATATTTCTGCATCATTTGTTTCAGTAGCTGAAGCATTTCCAAAATAAATATAAAAATCTGTTGCTGTGCTAGCTGCTAAGAAAGGAGCCTTAAAATATATCTGACCTGTTTCAGCATCTGTATCAAGATTTACTACTTCACGAAACAATTTTATGCCACCACTGACTGTCGTCACAGCTATATCATCACCAGCAGCATCAACGACATCAAAAAAATCTACTCCCAAATCATTAAGATCTACATAAACTGGAAAATTAAATACATTTCCACTAACTCCACTGGGTCGTACACTCACCTTTATCCGATTGGACCAGCCAGAATATGACCAAGCATCATCAACTATATCTCTATAAGAAGTTACGGTTATTGGTGTACTAGATACATTAACGCCCATTACTATGCCTCCTTGCCAATATCCAATATCGGAAAAAGATGCTGCCGTTGTAGTCACCATTTTAGCACCAGTTACAGTAGAAGATATTTCATAATTACAATTAACATTACCAATATTTAGCTCATACGTTCCAGTAGCATAAACATTGCTGTTAATTCTTTGCAAAGCATCTTCCAAGCAAGAATCTCGCTGAGCTAAAAGTTCTTCATTTTCTATCAAATGATAATTAGCTGTGAGGTCCGAAATATTAATCAAGGCTAAGCTAACCGCTGACACCAAAGTCAAACTAGCGATCATGACTACTAAGATCAAAGCGATGTTTCCTTTTTTATTTTTTATATTTTTAAAAATAAACATATTTATCTATTAATCAGCTACGGCTCCTTGTGATTGCAAGGCCCAAATTTCTTCATCGGATAATTTGCGATTATAAATCCTTACTTCATCAATAGTACCATCAAAGTAATTACCCGGGACATCTGCTGACATGCCAATCATCATATCGGTATCATAGTTTACTAAATTTTCTCGAATAGTATCATAGCTAGTCGTACCAACACCTCCCACACCTTCTTCATAAACATACATTTTGATTACTCCATTGTCCCGATCAAATGTACAAGCTGTATGGTAAGTATGACCCATGGTCATAACATAAGTATCATTAGGTCCGGTACAACCAACATCATCACAGACACGGCAATAAAATTTACTAGACTGCAACCAAGTAGTATAGCCAGTTTTATTTGACCAATTATGTTTATGAGTAATAATATCAGCGCCAGTGGCTGATTCTGGCTCAACCCAAGAAGTAATGGTAAAAGAACCATTAACATTCAAACCATCCTCATTACCTACGTCACATCTATCAGTATCCCCTTCTTCAAAATGAAAAGCACCGGCAGAACCATTGACCAATCCCTCAACTGCAGCTGGAGCGGCAGTAGAACAATCACCGTCGTAACCACTAATACTGTCAACCATGTCAGAACTCGGACTATCATCATCCATCTTCCACCAAGCCAATAGTC
>JABIAL010000006.1 GCA_018653315.1 bacterium | reverse complement strand
TCTTTAAGGCAATTTCCTTATGATCTAGACCTTGAAATTTGTCTAAACATTTTACTAATGAAAAAACACCTTGACCTTCTTCAATTATCTTTAAGACGATTTCCTTATGATCTAAACCTTGAAATTTGTCTAGATTTTCTGCTACAGAATACCCTTTACCTGCTTCAATAAGTTTTAGAGCTACTTCTTGATTTAGATCTTGAAATTTATATAGATTTACTGCTACATAAAAATCACGCCCTGCTTCAATAAGTTTTAAAGCGATTTCCTTATGTAAAATATTGTCAACTTCTTTTAAAATATTTACATGACCCTTTTTTAAGATATCAGCTATTGCTTTATCTATTATATTCAATTGTTCTGGATTAAAAGTAGGCTCTTCTGCTAATAAATTATTATGTTGTTCAAATTTTCCTGGCATACTATTTTAAATTAAATAACTCTATAGCATTTTGGCCTGTAATTTCTACGACATCTTCTTCCAACATATTACGTAACTTGGCAATAGTTTGAGCTACATATTTGACATAGGCTGGTTCGTTTCTGTCCCCTCGATGTGGTTCAGGGCTCAAATACGGCGCATCAGTCTCTATTAGCATCTTATCAAATGGTATCCATTTGGCAATAGCTTGTAACTCTTCAGCTTTTTGGAAAGTTATTATACCAGTAAAGCCAAGATGAAAACCTAGCTCTACAAACTTCTTGGCTTCTTCAAGATTGCCTCCATAACAATGAACCACACCTTTATTAGCTTGATTTTGTTTTAATAAATTATAAATATCTTGATAAGCTGTTGGATGATCTTTGCCGTTGCGACCATGAATTATCAATGGCAGATTATTTTTTTGGGCTAGCTTGATATGAGCTTCAAAAACTTCTTGTTGCTTGGCCTTGCCCTCTTGAGGTGTCATATGCCAATAGTCAAAACCAGTCTCGCCAATAGCAATTATTTTCTGATTATTGTTTATAAGCTCTTGATATTTAGCTACATCAAATTCTTCATCAAAGACATGAATTGGATGCAGGCCTATTGAAGCATAAAAGTTTTTTTCTGATGTTAATTCTACAGCCTTGAGAGAAGTATCAAAAGCAGCTCCGACATTAATAAGCTTCATGTCTGCCTGATGACAACGACCTATCACTTCTGATAGATCGTCTTTATAAGCTTTAAAATTAAGATGGCAATGTGAATCAACCAACATTATAAAATAGACTTTAATTCATTGATAGCCGCAGGAATAAATGGCTTGATAATCACAGCAACAGTCATAGCCCAATCAGCGACCTGCGAATCGATCAACATATCACTAATAGTATTACTAATTGGTAAAACAGATAACAAATACACCAGAGCGGCAATACCCAAAGATCCACCGATCAAACCAACGATAGCTCCTAATAATTTGTTGGCTAAATTAATAAAAGGAATAATGTGGAAAATCTTGTTGATAATACTGACCATAATACCAATCACTACATTGACTGCAATAAAGATAACAATAAAAGCTAAAATATTTGATAAACCTTCATTACCCAAGTTGACTACATCTATTATCCATTCAGAAACTAGTTGCATATAATTTGAGCCAGCCCAAATACCAAGTATAATACCAACAAAGCCACCAATAGCTCCGACGATACCAGCTCTAAATCCTCTCCAAACAAAGAAGAAAAGTACTACCAATAAAATAATGTCTAAAAAATTCATAATTTTATTTTAATTATTTATAAATCTACACTATTCCATGTAAGATCATCAATGGTGCAAAAATTATCTTCACAATATGGATCGCTATAAGTCTTTACATTATGTGTACATGCTCCATTATAATTTTTAGTATATTCTGCATATTCTGTTATAGCATCTGTAGAGTTTTTATTAAAAACATTAGAAGCACCACAAGGTGCACTTACTTTAATACACTCTGAATCTTCATTACAATATTTTGCTTTTAATTTTTCTTTTAACTCTTCTCTAGTTTCATCTAATTCACCTTGTTGTTCTGTTAACAACACATCAACCCTAGCATCAATAATACTATCAACATCTTGGACGATCTCTTTTTTAGTTAATGAGATACACCCAGAGCTAAAAATTAAAACTAAACTTAGTAAAAATAATAATTTTTTCATATTTTTTAATTAGGTTTTTCTATTTCTTTTAATTTAAAATCATTTAAAAATAAAAATAATAAGCCCAGTACAATAGAAACACTATAACTCAAAAATTTGTCGCCGGGGAAAATAAATAAATCCATGATACCCAATAGACCACGTAAATAGAGAATAAGGGCTACACTAATTAAAATAGAATAAACATTGGGTGATCTTTTTCTCAGTCTTTGTAAGGGAGTCAGTCTGTTTTCAAACATAATTTTTTTAATTATTTAATCTAGGAAATAATGGTTTATCTGGTTTGGTAATTTTTTTGGCTGTTATTATTTGTTTTATTTGTTCAGCAGTGTCTGGCATAAAAGACTCCAAAGCTACAGCTATATTATACAAGTTATTACTCAAAATTTGTAGTACCTCCTTTATTTTATCATGTTCGTTGTTTTTTGCTAGATCCCAGGGTTTGGCCTCATCTACTAGATGATTTGAATCTTGGATAAGTTTCCAAATATCAAGTAATGCCTCTCGAAACTTGAGGGATTCTATTTTGGAATTTACTTGTTCAATAAAATCTGATTTGTCTAGTTTGTCTACTTTTCCGTCTAGATATTTTTCGATCATGTTAGTGACACGATTGAGTAAGTTGCCAAGGCCATTTACTAGATCAGCATTATACTTTTCTGTAAAATGATCAACACGAATATCTGATTCTGAACCAAAAGAAAATTGAGACAAGATCAAATACTTGGTCACCTCTGGACCATATTTATCTACTAGTTCATTGGGACTAATGACATTACCTATAGTCTTTGACATCTTCTTGCCATTGATAGTAAAAAATCCATGAATGTCTAATTCTTTTGGTAATTCCACATCTAAGGCCAACAAAATAGCTGGCCAATACAAAGTATGAAATTTTAAAATATCTAGAGCTAACAATTGTTTTTCAGCTGGCCAAAATTTCTTAAATAATTCACCATCAGGATAATCAAGAGCTGTAATATAATTGGATAAAGCATCTACCCAAACATAAGCTTTTTGTTCTGAATCCCAGGGCAAATCTATACCCCAAGGCACAGATTTGTTGGAACGGGAAATAGAAAAATCTGGAATGCCTTGCTTGATCAGACCTAGTACTTCGTTTTTGCGAGTAGCTGGATAAATTTTTAATTCATCAGATTTTATCTTCTTTTCTATAATTGGCAAATAGTCTGCTAATTTGAAAAACCAATTTTTTTCTGTAACTTGTTCTGGCTCTCGATCATGATCAGGACATTTTCCGTCTACTAGATCATTATCAGTCAAAAACTTTTCACATCCCACACAATACAATCCTTTGTATTCCGATTCATACAAAGCACCAACTTCTTTTAATTTATTTAAAATATCTACAACTATT
>JABIAL010000005.1 GCA_018653315.1 bacterium | reverse complement strand
CTTAGATTAGCATAGCCAAAAGTATTTTAAAAGCGCGGCTTTAGCCGCGCTTTCTTTATTTCATGTCGCAAGCACCCTTGAAGCCACATTGTTTACTACACTCTGTACATCCTCCTAACTTCACCATCACTCCTTGCTTGCACTGAGGACAGACATCGCCAATACCAGATCCATACTTTACACCATCTTGAGCGTCAGTCGAAGGATCATCTTGAGCGTTAGCCGAAAGATCAGTAACCGGTAATTCATTGACTTCTTCTTTTTGTATTTCAAAATGTTTACGAGGATTTTGCATTTCTGGCATTACCACTTTATCTGGATCAGGAAAAGCGACAACTTTTTCTTCTTCTTGAGCAGCTTCTTCTTTCTTTTTGTTCTTACCGTTATAAGCTAAATTTTTTTCTCCGGTTTTAGCATCAGTAGATAATATTTGTTCGGTACGGCATTGATCCCGATAAATTGTCACACCCTTACAACCCAATTCATAGGCTTGTTCATATAAATCAGCTGTTTCTTCGACTGTAAAGTCAGATGGAGCATTAGCTGTTTTGGAAATAGAGGAGTCTGTCCATTTTTGAATCGCTGCTTGAACTTTTACGTGGTCCATTGGTTTGAGTTCCATAGCAGAAGCAAAGAAGTTTGGTAAATTACCATCTTTATCTTCATATTGTTTAGCAAGTGGAATAGCCACTTCATGAAAACCGAGTCGGGATTGTTGGAAGAATTTAAAAGCATAATATGGTTCAACGCCAGTAGAAGTACTAAGCATTGATCCTACTGTTCCAGTTGGCGCTTGGGTGGTCAAAGTAACGTTACGAATACCATTGGCACGAATACCCTGACGAACATCCTCGGGCATGGTTTTCATAAAGCCAGATTCTAAGAATTTATCGGCATCAAATTTAGGGAATGATCCTTTTTCTTTGGCAAGTTCTGTTGAGGAGCGATACATTTCAGTAGTAATAGTGCTATATAGTTTATCTATAAATTCTAATGATTCATCAGAACCATAACGCATTCGTAATTTGATCAATAATTCTCCTAGGCCAAGTGTGCCTCCGCCAATGCGACGCTCTGCCTTTTGGTTGTCTTCATTTTCTTTGAAATAATATGGAGTTAGATCAGTCACATTATCTAAGAAATGAGTCAAAGTGCGAGCTGTTTTTTTCAAAGCCTCCCAATCCACTTGGTAAATTGGTCCTTGTTCATCTTCACCTTTTTGTTCAGCAAAAGATGCTAGGTATAAGTGTCCTAAATTACAAACACCCCAGCCGGGTAAGCCTTGTTCACCACAGGGGTTGGTAGAAATGATTGTATTATAATAATATGAATTAGATAATTTATTATATCGTTCCATGAATACTATGCCCGGTTCAGCAGAAGCATGAGCTGAGGCAATAATCTTATTCCAAAGATCACGAGCGCGAACAGTTTTATATATTTTAGTTGGATAACCAGCTTCTTTCCAAGCATGCAAGTTACCATCCCATAGTTTGTCATAAGTTTCGGCAAAAGTTGGGTTTTCATAGTCTGGAAATTCTAAATTCCAATTGCCATCATTTTTGACGGCCTCCATAAATTTATCTGAAACCATGACGGAGATATTAGCATTTTCTATTTGACCATCTTTTGTTTTAGCTTCAATAAATTCGATGACATCTGGATGCCAATCCCATTGCATTAGCATTAAAGCCCCCCGGCGGGAGCCGCCCTGCTCTATTAAGCCTGTGGTATGTGAAAATAGTCCGCCCCAAGAAACAGATCCTGAAGATTTACCGTGTACTCCTCGAACATAAGCATAACGAGGACGCAAAGCACTCAATGACATGCCAACGCCACCACCACGAGACATGATTTCTACCATTTGAAACAAGGTTTCACGGATAATTGATTTACGAGAATCCAAAGGACTTGGTACAACATAACAATTGAACAAAGTAAGGTTAGAGGTGTATTGTCCGTGTTGGTCAACATTAGCACCGGTCATGATTCGTCCGGCTGGTTGGATATGTTTTTGGTGTAAAGCTTCAAAGAAAGTTTCAAAAGCTTCTTGTTTTTTTTCTTCTGTTTTTTCTACTGAAGCGACAGCTTTAGCGATGCGACGATGAGCATCATTGATTGATTCTATTGGTTTATCGCAACGAGTAGCATCTAATTCCAGCTCAAAATTATTTTCCTCATCAGCAAAGACTCCAGTCAGCACATGAAGTAGAATTTTTCCACCTTTGCTCATTTCTTTAATGATGCCCAGGTCTTTTTTAGGGTATTTTCTATCTTCTTGAGAAATAACTACTACTAAATCACCACGTTCCATTTCATCTCTTTTTGATTTTATAGAATATCTGTCAATAAAAATAATCCGACCCAATTCATCAAAATTAGTCGAATTATTTAAAACGTGTTGAGCTTGTTTGCTCAAATATATATTTTTTTCTTCCAAGTCTAGTACTTCTTGGCAGGCAGTTTCCTTGCCATGCTCTAGACGGATTTTTTTACGTTGTTCACGATAGAGGATAAAAGCTTTAGCAGTTTTAGCCCAATTGGATTGAATTAAAATAATTTCAATCACATCTTGTATTTCTTCTACACTAGGAACAGTATGGCCATCAAATTTATGGTCCAAAACACCTAGTACGATGTCAGATAATTTTTGTGCTTCAGAGGCATCAAATTCTCCAGTTGCTAATCCGGCTTTCTGAATAGCAGTTGCCACTTTGGTGGTATCAAAATTAGCAATTGTGCCATCTCTTTTTTTAATTTGCTTGACGCTTTGGTCAGTAATATCGGGATTACTAAGTTTTTTATCTCGAGTTTTAAAATATGTTTTGGCTACCTGAGGCAAATCATTGTCTAGTAAAATAATATTAACCGCACTACGAACATCATCAGAAGTTAAGGTCTCTTGAGTGTGGTTATTATCTAAATAACTAACAACTTGATCAGTAAAATTTTGAGCCACTGGATTATTACTTAAAGCAGAGGACTTTATGGCTTGTTGTAGGGAGCTAGTAATTTTTTGTTGGTCAAAATTTTCTGTTTGGCCATTACGTTTGGTGATCTTAGGTAGCATAGGTTTTTATTTTTTTAATTTATATTAAATTGTATGATTTGTAGAGAAAATAAAAAGCCCAAATATGTTTGTTTGTAGGCTGATTTTAGGGCTCACAACACTACATCTAGTGGCTGAAATCATTATAGCACACAATATATAGTGGTCGCAAATTTTTAGTTTTATTTTTGTTTTTAGCTGTACCGACAGCTTTATTATTATAAATGGTTTTATTAAAAATATCAACTCAGGTGCATAACTTAGCCAATCTCTTGCCAATTAGCCTTTCCGATGCTATATTTTGAGCATAATACTTCGACAGGCTCAGCATAACATTCGATAAATTCAGTGTAATAATAGATTTATGACAGCTTTCAATTTTAAAAAATCTAAACCAGCTAAGAAAAAGAGGTCAATGCCTCAAAAAAAGGTGAATGCTAAGGACTTGATAGATCCTGTTTTGTATGTTGGCGGTTTGGATCCTGAAAAATATCCCAATTTAGCTCAAGATAAAGAAGAAAAGGTGGAAGAAGAGATTGAAAACCCATTAAATAAGAGATAAGACGCTTTATTTGTTTCTGCGAAAAATCCCCATCTCGCTAAACGCGGACGGGGATATTATTTTTTTGGCAGAAGCTAGTCATTACTATCGATAAATTGCAGTATGCTATTAAGCATAGGAATTATATCGCGGTCTTGATCAAATGCTTTGACTAAATCTTTGGCATGGTGATCTTCTGGTAAATCAGTAGTATTGAAAAGGTCGGGGTGTTGTTTTCGAAGATCATTATGGATCAAGATAATGTAGCCGCCAAATATTAAGTCTTCAATTATTCGACGTATCCAAACTACTGTTTCTTGGTTATCAGCATCAAAGCTGATAATTATGGTAATAGTTGGATCATCTTTAGCTGTAACAAATGTATAGCCAGCATGGGTTAGCTTTTGTCGGATTTTTGTTTCTAAATCTCGGATTTTGTTGTCAGTCACCAGATGTATGGTGAGGGGTGTTTCAGCAGGCATGGTGTTTCCTCCGGTGTTATGACTACTTGCAAAGAACAATAGGTTCATTCTTTATTATTTCGACATTTTTGTCAAATTCTGTTTTAAGCGTGGTTTCGAGAGCTTCTAAGGATTCCTTATTACCGTGTACTAAAAATATTTTAGCTTTAGGAGTAAAACTATTGGCCCATTTTAATAGATCTGATTTATCTGCATGAGCGGAAAAGCCATCTATTTTATCGACAGCGGCTTTTATTTTGATATGTTTATCGTAGTAGTCAAAATCAAAAGCGCCATGAGTCAATTTATGACCCAGTGTACCAGGTACCTGGTAACCCATAAATAAAACTTGGTTACGTTCATCAGATATATAACGAGCCAAATGATGGATCAAACGGCCACCTTCAGCCATCCCAGATCCAGCCATAATAATTTTAGGAGGACGGAGGTGATTGATGCTTTTTGAATCTCTGATATCAGTAGTTACTTTCAAGTGAGGAAAATCAAAAATATCTCGATCACGTTTTAAATCGTCTTGGGCATCTTGATTAAGCAATGATAAATGCTGTTTATATACTTTTGTCGCTCTAGCTGCCATCGGGCTATCCAAAAATACGGGGGTACGGAAATCTAAATGATTTTCATAATAGTCGTTTAAGACTTTGAGAATATTTTGAGTTCTTTCTATTGCGAAAATAGAGATTAATAAAACAGAATTATTAAGCGTAACTTTTTGGACAGCTTCCAATAATTTTTTTTCACGGTCAGCGGTCATTTCATGTTCACGGTCGCCATAGGTTCCTTCCATGATCACAAAGTCAGCTTGATTTAAATAATCTACATTTTTAACCAAAGGCATATCGCAGGCACCTAAGTCTCCAGAGAAGACAATGGTTTTGCCCGCTCCACTGGATCGAGGCGAGTCAGCCACTTTTATTTCTATGATGCCTGAGCCCAAAATATGGCCAGCATTGTGCAGGGTAAAAGAAATATCGTCAGCTAATTTTATTTTTTGGTAATAAGATACTGTTTCCCAACGTTTATTTAATTTGACTACATCATCATCTGAATAAATAGTTGGCAGGTTATTTTTTTTAGCTTTGTGAGCCAAAATTCTTTGATTATCTGCTAAGATTATTTGCACTATTTGCATAGTAGCATTGGTGGTGTAAACCTTGCCTTTAAATCCTTTTTGGACTAGCAGTGGCAAGCGACCACAATGATCTAGATGGGCATGGGTTAAGATAACAGCATCAATAGTTTTTGGATTAAAACCTAGTGGTTCCCAGTTTTTTAAATAATTATTCCAGTCACCTTGAAATAAACCGCAGTCTATCAATAATCTAAAGTTATCAATCTCTAGTAAGTGGCAAGAGCCAGTTACTTCTTCGTGCGCACCAAAACTAGTTAATTTTATTTTTGCCATTTTTATTTTGTTTACTCCCTGCCTACCGGACAGGCGTCTTTAGAGGATTGTTTAATACTTTTATTATAGCTTAAATACCAGTTTTAAGAAAATAAAAAACCCGTTATCACTTGGAAGCGATACGGGTTTCGGTGCCATAGCTGAACATGACATGTAGTGTCCAGCCAAAGAATAGTATCAATGGCAGAGTGAGCACAAATTGAATGATGAGGGCAAATACTACTACGAGGACAGAGCCAATAAGGAGGGCAAATACTTTCCACTAGGGCATGCGATTTGACATAATTCCTCCTTGCTTACCACCAGTCATTGATTAGTGGACGTGGTCTTTCTTGAGCCTGTTTCGGCTTAGCTACTTGAGGGAGCCTATAGAGCGATCCAAGTTCTCTTAATTTAGCTCTTTCTGCTTCTTGGTCTGCGAATGGAATGTTGAGCTTGTTTATAGCTACAAACATTTTCCAGCGGAACTTAGTTAAACTTGGTGTAGACCTACGGCCTTTTTTGCGAGGGTGTCTCATTTTATTATCCTCCATTTGATATTTCAAAAGAGCTTACTTTCTTTTAAATTAGCGTAGAACATTGTTTTTGTCAAAGTATCTTATTTTAGTCAAATATAAAAACCCCGTCTTGAGCAAAGTCGAAAGACGAGGTTTCTAAGAAGATTAAATTTATATTTTACCTACCAAGTCTAAGCCTGGTTTTAAAGTGTCTTTACCAGGCTCCCAATTGGCTGGACAAACTTGATCGCCAAATTTATGGACAAATTGAGCAGCTTGTAATTTGCGCAATAGCTCTTTACTAGAACGTCCAATGCCATTATCATGCACTTCAATGGTTTTTAAGTTTCCTTCAGGATCGATAATAAAGGTACCGCGTAAAGCTAGACCCTCTTCTTCAATCATCACACCAAATGAACGAGTAATTTTGCCAGTTGGATCAGCTACCATTGGAAATTTAATTTTTTTAATAGTATCTGACTCTTCATGCCAAGCTTTATGAACAAAAACTGTATCAGTGCTTACAGATAATACTTCAGTATTTAATTTTTGAATTTCCTCATAATGATCAGCTACATCACCAAGTTCTGTTGGGCAAACAAAAGTAAAGTCAGCTGGATAAAATAATACAATTACCCATTTACCTTTGTAATCTTCTAAAGATATTTTTTTGATTTGATCTTCATGATAAGCTTCAGCTTCAAATTTTGGAGCCCCTGCGCCAATAGTTGGTGTGCAATTGCAGCAGCAATTATCGTCACAACATTTAGTTATATTTTTTTCTTCCATATGTTTTTTTAATTATTATTTTTTAATTTATTTATTATATAATTCTTCAGTTTTATCCCAATTAATAATCTGCCAAAAGTTTTCAATATAATCTGGGCGGACATTTTTATATTTTAGATAATAGGCATGTTCCCAGACATCAATACATAAAACAGGGGACTGTCCTAGTGAATAAGGGCTATCCTGATTAGCTGTTTTGGTTATTTTAAGCTTATTATCTTCTATTAGCAACCAAGCCCAGCCAGAACCAAATACAGTCAGAGCAGCTTGAGTTAGTTCTTCTTTAAATTTAGCAAAAGAACCAAAGGTTTCATCAATAGCCTTAGCTAAATTACCAATAGCTACATTATTTTCTTGTGCTGGGCGCATTATTTCCCAGAAAAAATTATGATGGACATGACCGCCGCCATTATTTCTCACAGCGAGTCTAATATCTTCAGGTAGATTATCTAGATCAGCTAATAATTCTTCAGGAGTTTTAGAGAATAACTCAGGATGTGATTCTACGGCAGTATTTAATTTTGTAGTATAGCCGACATGATGTTTACCATGATGAATTTCCATAGTTGTCTGATCGATATATGGTTCTAAAGCATCATGAGCATAAGGCAAGTCTGGTGTTGTATATTTTTGCATATAATTTTTATTAATAATTTTTATCTTTTAATCTTTTAATCGCTAACTTGTAGCCACCTAGGCCTCTTTTTAACCAATGAGAAATTTTAGCAATAGTAGCTGAAGACAGGCCGGTTTCACGCTCAATTTCAGTGTAAGGTATTTTTTTGGCTAACATACAAGCAACTTGCCAACGACGACTAAGTTCATCAATTTCATGCTTACTTAATAGATCTCGGCAAAAGCGAGATATTTCCTCTGGTGTTCGCATACTTAGTAATGCCTGATATAAATTCTGGCAAGAAGATTGTCTGGGTTTTAGCATAAAGTTTTACTTTACTTGACTAAAGTATAGTTTATATATATATATATGTCAAAGCTTAGATGATTTTTGTTTCTTTTTAGCTAACATTAGATAGAAACTCGTAATAAGCACATTGACAAAATGGATTTTACGTGTTATGATGATTATAGAAAGTTGGCAAGACTGCGCATTTTGCGTAGGGATCAACTTTTTTATTTTAGCCACGAACTAAAATTTATTAACTATTAAATTATTATGTCCAAAACATTTTCTTTTCAATTAGCATCTAGTGCGCGCGATAAAAAACTGCGTAGTGGAGACTACTGGGCGGTAGTAACATTATGTAGCATCTTATCTTTTATGCTCTTAATGTCTTCAGCTGCAAATATTTGATTTTAGGAATAATCATTTAGTTATTCATTGATTTTATAAAAATAAAAACAAAAATATGAAATGCAAGAAATGTGTAAAATCATTTAAGTTAGTTAGTCGTAAAGCCTACCCACATCTTGAAAGTCATGAAGCGTGGCTTTTACTTGCTCTATTTCTATTAGAAACGGCAATTTTTACAGCTTAATATGAAATATATGCAAACTTTACAATTGAATAATATTTTTACAGTTTTGTTGCCCATTTTATTAATTTTAAACTGGTCAGCTTATACTGTATACGTGTAATCATTAAATTGTTAAATAAATTATGTCTATTTTTAATATATTTGGCCGCAAGAAACAAAATGAACTTGCTGTCAAAACAGAACATCAATTAATGATTGAACCCGATCATGATTTGATTAAACAGTCCAAAAATAGTTTAACAATAATAAATCGACAAAAAGAAGTTATTACTAATAAAGCTTCTCCATAATCGCGCGACTATTTTAACCCCACTCATCATTAGAGTGGGGTTTTTTATTTTGTTAAATCAGGTTATAATACAAACATGAAACAAGATGGTATGAATTTAATTGGCATGATTATGACTATCGGGGTGATATT
>JABIAL010000004.1 GCA_018653315.1 bacterium | reverse complement strand
TAGTTAGGGTTGGTGAGATTAGCGTAGATGATGCTTTACAATATGCTGGTGATCCGCAAATGTTTAAGCGTAATTTTTAAGAAATATGCCTACTTTTAAATATCGAGTACGTGCCCAGTCAGGTGGTATTAGCACGGGTAATGTAGAGGCCATTTCAGAATCAGCAGCCATGGAGCTTTTGGAAGACAAGAGCCTGGTTGTTTTGTCTTTGACTGAAGGCGGTAAGAGTAGTGGAAAAAAAGGCTTTAATATCAATATTGGACGAGTTAAGAGTAAAGATATCGTTATTTTTTCTCGCCAGTTATCTGTAATGGTTTCAGCCACTGTGCCGATTGTGCAAGCTTTGAAGATTTTAGCTGCTCAAACAACTAATGCTATTTTTGTAGAAAAAATAATGGAACTAGCTAATGATGTTGACGGTGGTATGAAATTGTCAGCTGGCATGTCTAAGCATGATAAAGTTTTTGGTCGTTTTTATATTGCCATGGTTAAATCTGGTGAAACATCTGGTAAACTTGATGAGGTTTTGCAATATTTAGCTGATCAAATGGAAAAAGATTATGATTTGGTTTCTCGGATCAAGGGAGCGATGATTTATCCAGTATTTATTATTTTTGGTATGACCGTGGTTGGTTTTTTGATGATGATTTTTGTAGTACCAAATATGACTAGAATGCTAGTTGAGTCTGGTCAGGAATTACCAGCCTTGACCAAAATGTTGATCGGAACCTCTAATTTTATGAAGAGTTTCTGGTGGTTAATCATTGGCGCTGTTATTGGTTTGATTTTCTTATTTAAGATGTGGACTAGGACTCAGATGGGTCGGGTATCTTGGGATACAGCTAAAGTAAAACTTCCTATTTTTGGTACTTTGTTTCAAAAGATATATATTGTTCGTTTTGCGCGTGGTTTTTCTACTTTGATTAAAGGTGGCGTACCAGTATCAATAGCACTAAGGATCACTTCTGAAGTAGTAGATAATGAAGCTTATAAAAAATTAATTTTAGATACTATCAAAGAAGTAGAAGATGGTAGCTCGGTTTCTGTCTTGTTTAGTAAATCAGATTTAATGCCTAAGATGTTATCACAAATGATGGGTATTGGTGAACAAACTGGTAAGCTAGATTCTATTTTAGAGAAATTGGCTGACTTTTATTCTCGAGAAATTGACAGTATGGTATCTGGTTTAACTTCTTTGATTGAGCCTTTGATTTTAATGGTAATGGGTGTTGGTGTTGGTGGAATGGTAGCTGCTATTATGATGCCGATGTTTAAAGTAGCACAAAGTATGGGGTAATATTTTTTTATCAACAAGATAAGATTGTGAGTTTTGATAAAAAATGTTATAATATTTGTATGTTTAATTATTAATATCCTAGACAGTTATGTAGGTCTGTTATATAGATAATTTATTTAACAAATCTAATAAGCTTTAGAGCTTTGAGATCTCAAGCTTTAAAAAATAATTGTTTAATTCAAGATGGGAGGTGACAAAATGAAAAATAAAAAAGGTTTTACTTTAGTTGAGTTATTAGTTGTTATTGCTATTATTGGTATTTTATCATCAGTAGCAGTAGTTAATTTAAATTCTGCTCGTGATAAAGCTAAAGTAGCTGCTGTTAAGGGAACTATGGCAGCTATGGTTCCTGCTGTTGTTTTATGTCATAGTGAAGGTGCTGAAATTCTGAATGGAGCGACACCGGCACTTGCTTGTTCAGGTGCTGCATGGACAGCAGAGGGATCTATATGTGCAGATCCTGCTACAAGTTGGCCAGATATAGGCACCAATGGTGTAGTTGGTACCTGTGATAGTAGTGAATCAGCTGGCACGTTTACTATTACTGCTACAGCTACTGATGCTGGTGATACCGTGATAAGTTGTACAGAAACTGGTTGTACAGAAACATAATTTAAAATTTTACTGAATTTAAAAAACCATGCCTAGTAGGCGTGGTTTTTTGCTTCATTCTATAATATTAAAATTGTAAAGCTTCGTTTTAAATAAACTTTAAAGAGTAAATAATATACTTTTTTAGAAAAAAGTGTTATAATATTATTGTTATAAATTATTAGTTTAATTATTATGAGAAACAAAATCTTTCGACGACTCGACGACTCGACTGAGCTCGCCGTAGTCCGAGCTCGCCGTGGTCTACGCTCTCGTTCGAGCCTGAGCGGCGAGACCACTAGGCTTCAGAGCCGAATGGCAATACCAGTAGGTTTTACGCTAGTAGAATTATTAGTTGTTATTGCTATAATTGGTATTTTATCATCCGTAGCAGTAATTAATTTAAATTCAGCACGTGATAAAGCTAAAGAAGCAGCTGTACTAGGCTGGCTTGATTCAATTCAAGCAGAAATTTTACTGTGTTTAGATAATGGTAATGAATTATTGTGTGATGACGAAGGCGTGATGCCTTGTACTGACGTAGGTGTACCAACAGGCGTTAACGATCCTACTCCTATCTGTGATGGCTCCAGCGTAGTTTGGTTGGACATAGATAATGAATATTCGGATTGGTCATATGATAGTGTTTTTACTTCAAGTTCAAGTGATATGACTTGGGTTACTAGTGCGAGTAATTTAACTAGAAATATTCGATGCACAGAAAATGGTTGTGTTGTTACAACTCTATAGATAATTTGTATTTTTTAAAACCCGTTTTTTAGATTATTTTATAGACGGGTTTTTGTTTTGATTAAAATTTGCTATAATATAAACAATGATTTTTAATTATAATAAAAAAATAAAAATCGCTTTAATCAGCTTATTGATCATTGTAATCATCGGGCTTGTTTGGTTTTTACTTTATGATCGGAGTCGAACTAAAGATTTACGAGTAGTTAATCAAGCACAAACATTAGCTACTGCTTTGGAACAATATTATGATAAATTTAATGCTTATCCACAGATTAGTGAAGTAGATGTAAATAGTATTAAATTAATAGGTAATCAGGGTATAAATAAATCTAGTGAATTTGCTTATTATCGATCACAAGGAGAATTTGCTCGGTCTGCCACTTTATTGAGTTCGGGCACAGATTATGTGATTAAGTTTGAATTAAAAAATAAATGGCCAGTTTGGCAGTTAATAGATAGCGGAGGAGAGTGTCGTTTGACTACAAATATTTTGATATCTTGTAAACAAAGTAAATAATTTTAGATTTTTAGTAAAAAATGCTATAATAGAGCTATTATGACTATAGCTTTTGTTTTTATTTTAGGTCTTTTTGTAGGCAGTTTTTTAAATGTAGTTGTTTATCGGCTACATCGAGCGGAGTCTTTTATTAGGGGCTTTTCTAAGTGTTTATTTTGTAGCCATCGTTTATATCCTAAGGATTTATTTCCTTTATTTAGTTTATTATGGCTACGAGGTAAATGTCGTTATTGCCGACACAAAATATCATGGCAGTATCTTTGGGCAGAACTAGCTACTGGACTTAGTTTTGCTCTAATTTTTTGGTATATTTTTGCTGAATTAGATATTAATGTTTTTTTAACTCAGTTGAATGGCCTTCTGGCATTGCAATTGATTGGCTGGGGGGTTTTTACTAGTTTTTTAATTATCATTTTTATTTATGATTTACGTTATTATTTGATTTTAGATAAAGTTTCCTTGCCTGCTGTAGCAGTGGCTTTCATTATCAATATATTTTTAGGTCATAGTTGGACTAGTTTATTGTTAGCTATGTTAGTTGGTGGAGGATTTTTTCTGGCTCAGTTTGTATTATCTAAAGGTAAATGGATTGGTGGTGGCGATATTCGTTTAGGCTTATTAATGGGAGCTATTTTAGGCTGGACAGGTGTCTTATTGGGCTTATTTGTAGCATATATGTTAGGAGGAGTATTTGCTAGTATTTTATTGTTATCCAAGAAAAAGCATTTGGGAGATAAATTACCTTTTGGTACTTTTTTGACCATAGCTACTTTTATTGTTTTATTGTATGGAGATATTTTATTTAAGTGGTACATATCTCTATGGTAATAAATAGATTAAAAAAACAATCAGGCACCACTTTAATGGAGTTATTAGTAGTTATATCAATCATTGGTATTATGACTGGCATTATGGTAATTAGTGTTCGTCAGACAGACACAGAAGAATTAAAAGCGGTAGCTGAGAGAGTAGTTGCTGATTTTAAACAAATACGTAATTTGGCAGCTTCTCGTGTGATAAATGAAGATAATGAATACCCAGCAGGTGGTTATGGTATTTATTTTGATGACTCTACTACGCCAAGTGAGTATATAATTTTTGCTGATGATGGACAGAACCCCGGTTATCAAGACACCGAGGATTCCATGATTAATAAAGTTTTGTTCTCCGATGATGATTTAACAATTAAACCAATACCTGGTAATTATAATATTCAATTTTATTTTACTTTTATTACTGAGCACACGGCTAATACTGATATTCCTTATGCTGATCATGCTGCTGGATCGATAGAAATAGAAAATGCTAGTAGCGATAAAGCTATTATTAGTGTTTATGATCTTATTGATCCTAGTTTTATTTGGGGCAATATAAGCGTAGAATATGAACAATAAACAAGGATTTACATTATTGGAAGTATTATTAGCTTTGTCTGTACTTAGTGTAGGCATTATGGCTGCTTTTACTTTGTCTCTGGCTAATTTAAATACTGCTCGTGATAATTATCAGAGGATTAGAGCGGCCAATTTAGCTCGTGAGGGCCTAGAGTTGGCTCGTAATGTCCGGGATACGAATTGGCTTAAAATTGAGGCTAATGAAGACTGTGAACCTCTTATTCAGTGTACTTGGGATTATAGTTTATGGAGAGATGATTCAGGAACCATGTATACAACATCAACCATAGCTTATGATGCTGATCCAATTTTTAGGAACATGGATATCGTTAATTGTTTTGTGACTGGTACTTGTCGTTTGTATGAGGATGATAATGGCTTTTATAATCATGACTCTGGCGGAAGTCCTACTAATATGGCCCGTTTGATTAATGTGCAGGCAATATGTTTTTACGATGTTTCTGATGGTCTTGTTATAACTGAAGATGATCCTGATTGTAGTGAGCTTACTGGAGAGAGCGGTAATCAGGTTGGATTATTAGTAACCTCAACTGTTTATTGGGAACATGGTAATCAGTCACATCAAATTGAAGTAACCGAAGAATTGTATAATTGGCGTGCTTATGTGGATATTTAGAATATGCTAAAAATAATCAACAATCAAAAAGGCTTAACTTTAATAGAATTATTAGTGGCTGTTTTTATTTTTTCTTTGTTAAGTACGGTTATTGCTGGTATTTATGTTTCATTTTCTAATGCTCAGGCTCGTACTAAAGTAGCGCAAGCATTATTAAATGATGCTCAGTTTGCCTTAGAAGGCATCGCTAGAGAAATTAGAAATAGCAGGGTGCTTTATGCTGAGGGTGAATATAATTGTGGGGATGTCGAATTAGACATTGGACCTCCTCAAATTATGGCTTCATCATGTATTTATTTACAAAAAGAAGATGGAGAATATGTTGGTTTTGGTGGCAGTACAGATGCAGATCTTTTGACCTACATGAGACGAGATTCAGAGACAGGAGAGTGGTCAATACATGATTTTATATTTTGGGATCATTTTCAGAATATAAATTTAGATGATGTACAATTTGTAATAATACCCGCGATACCTGTTTTAGCTGACAGTGGCCCCTTTGAAGAAGGTGGTACCAACAAACATCCTTCGGTAACTATTAAGTTAACTGTTAGCACAGACTCTACTAGAAACATTGAGCAAGTAACATATAATTTACAAACAACTGTTTCACCACGATTTTATGGCCGGTAAAATAAAAAATAAAATATTAGCCGATCAACAAGGGGTTGTTTTAGTAATGTCGTTGATGATTTTGTTAGTAATGATGATTTCAGTCATTTCTTTAGCACAGGTTATTTTTGGTGAAATAAAAATGACTCGTAATGCTGATAATTCTATTGTTGCTTTTTATGCTGCTGAAAGTGGCATTGAGCGTGGTTTGTTTTTGTTAAAATTTTCTAAAAAACAGGGTGATTTAAGTTATTTTGATCGTTTAGCTGATGCTGATCCTGAGTATAATAATTATAGTCTTGATTTAGAAAGGAGTGTTAGTTTTGTAGAAGCAACTACCACAGTAGAATATTATGAGACCTACTATATTAGTACGACTACGCCAGCTAGAGTAGATATTGTCCGACCAGAAGGAGATATACCAAGTGCGGCGGCTGGTTTACCAGAGAGTTTTAAATTAGAATGGAACATTGATAGTTGTTATGAGGATGGTCACGCTTCAGATAAGATGGAAATAGTTTATACATCATTATATAAGTTAGGAGGCGTTTTAAAATCAGAGACCAAACAAATATTAGCTGTTTGTGGTTGCAGTGTTGGCAATGCCAAATGTGATGATGTGGAGAGTAATGTTTTGGATGATAATAAATTTTATTATTTTATTTTTCGGCCTTTGGATAGTGAAGTTAGTTATATAAAATTTACGCCATATACTGAAAATAATCAGGGTGGCGACGCTTATCTACCATCAGAAGTCTTAATCCAAGCTAATGGTTATTATCGTCAGTCAATGCACAGTATGTCAGCGCGAGTGTCAGCCTATACGCCGTTGTCCAATATATTTACTTACGTTATTTTTTCTGAAGAAGATTTGGAAAAGGGATTTTGATCTATGGATAAAAAAGCATCTAAAATTAGGATTGATAAATTAATTAAAGAAGTTAATCACCATCGTCATTTGTATCATGTTTTAGATAAACAACAAATTTCTGATGGTGCTTTTGATTCTTTGAAAAATGAGCTAGTAGATTTAGAAAAGCAATTTCCAGAATTTTTACGTTTAGATTCTCCAAGTCAACGGGTTGGCGGTAAGGCTTTGGATAAATTTGTGAAAGTAAGACATTCTCATAAGGTTTTGTCTTTGGCGGATGCTTTTTCAAATACAGATATTGAAGATTGGCAGGATAGAAATGAGAAAATTTTGAGGCAAAAGATAAAAAATTATTATACAGAATTGAAGTTAGACGGTTTAACCGTTGTTCTGACTTATCAGGATGGAGTTTTAATTCAAGGTGCTACTAGAGGTGATGGACAAATCGGTGAAAATGTTACAAATAATCTAAAAACTATTCATAGCATTCCTTTGCGTTTAGAACATTTATCACAGCGTAGTTTGCCAAAAATTATTGAAGTGCGTGGCGAGGTTGTGATGGATAAAAAGATTTTTACTAAAATAAATAAAGATCGATTAAAAAAAGGTCTGTCAGAATTTGCAAATCCTCGTAATATTGCGGCTGGTTCTATTCGTCAATTAGATCCGAAAATTACTGCCTCTCGTCAGCTTGATTGTATTGTTTTTGAATTGATTACTGATTTAGGACAAAAGACTCATCAACAGAGTCATCAGATTTTGGCTGACTTAGGTTTTAAAACCAGCGCGTACAATCAGTCTTGTAAGAATTTAAGAGAAGTAGCTAGTTATTTGAAAAAATGGACCAAAAAACGGGAAATCTTAGCTTATCAAACAGATGGAGCAGTAATTGTGGTTGATGATGTAATTCAAGAAAAAAAGTTAGGACATATTGGTAAATCTGAACGTTGGATGCTGGCCTATAAATTTCCAGCAGAACAAGTAATTACTAAATTGTTGGATATTGAGATTCAAGTCGGGCGTACTGGTGCTTTGACTCCAGTGGCTATTTTAGAGCCCGTATTAGTAGCTGGATCAGTTGTCTCTAGGGCAACTTTGCATAATCAAGATGAAATTAAGCGTTTGGATGTTAGAATAGGAGACACTGTTATCATTCAAAAAGCTGGCGATGTTATTCCTGATATTGTTAAATCAATGATTAAATTACGAACTGGTGCTGAAAAGAAGTTTATTTTTCCCAAAAAATGTCCAGTTTGTCATGACTTAGCGATCAAAAAAGATGGTGAGGTTGCACATTATTGTATTAATCGTGATTGTTATGCTCAAAATGTAGAAAGAGTAATCCATTTTGCCTCAAAGAAAGCTTTTAACATTGAAGGCTTGGGAGACAAAATAGTTGAGCAATTAATTTCAGCAGAGCTTATTAGCAATCCAGCGGATATTTTTAGTTTACAGTTAGGAGATTTACAACCCTTAGAAAGATTTGCTGATAAAAAAGCTAAAAATTTATTAGAATCAATTGTTCAATCTAAAACAATTGGTTTAGCAAAATTTATTTATGCTCTAGGAATCAGACACGTGGGAGAAGAAACATCTATTATTTTAGCTGAGCATTTTGGATCTTTAGCTAAATTAAAAAAAGCTAAGCAAGTAGAACTAGAGTTTTTGTCAGACGTTGGGCCAGAAGTATCAGCTTCTATTGTTAAGTGGTTAAAAGATGAAGATAATCAAAAATTATTAACAGATTTAATAAATCTTGGTATAAAAATTATTGATCAAAAAATTGTTTTGGGAAAATTATCTGGTAAAACATTTTTATTCACTGGTAGCATGGATTTATCTCGTGACCAACTCAAAGAAAATGTAAGACAAGCTGGTGGTAAAATTGTATCAAGTGTTAGTAATAAGTTAGACTATTTAGTAGTTGGTGATAAGCCAGGGTCAAAATTAAAAAAAGCACAAGCTTTAAAGCTCAAGATTTTGACAGAGGATAAATTTAAAAAACTTTTAATTTAGTTGCTAAAAGAGTAACATTTGTTTAAAATGATATTATGTCTATAAGTAAAGAAGAAATATTGAAAATAGCTAATTTGGCTAAATTGAGATTGACTCAGGCCGAGGCGGTTAAATTTGAAGATCAGCTTTCTGATATCTTAGAGTATGTTGATCAAATCCAAAAAATTGATTTGAATAATGTCGAGCCTAGTATTTCTGGCGCAGAAGATATTATTCATCCTTTACGTGAGGATAAAGTAAAGGATAGCGTGCCAGAAACTATTAAACAATCATATAAGCTTAAAGATAATTATTTATTAGCACCAGGAGTTTTTAAAAAGTAATTTTTGTTCGATATGGATCTGACTGTTAAAGATTTAGCAAAATTAGATATTAGTAGTATTCAGGCTGGTTTTGAGCGTGGAGATTTTTCTAGTGAAGAATTGACTAAACTTTATTTGCAGGCCATTAAAGATGACCAGACAAATTCTTTTATTTCTATAAATAAAAATGCCATTGCAGAAGCTAAGCAAGCTGACCAAAAAAGACAAGCAGGTGAAAAACATGCGTTATTAGGTGTGCCAATTGCCATTAAAGATATTATTAATACTAAGGGTATTCAAACAACTGGCGCTTCTAAGATTTTAGCTGACTACACACCTAATTTTTCGGCTACAGTTGTAGAACGTTTACAAGAAAAAGGCGTGGTAATTTTAGGTAAAACTAATTGTGATGAATTTGCTATGGGCACTTCAAATGAACATTCGGCATATGGTGCAGTTTTGAATCCTCATGACGACAAACGAGTGCCTGGTGGCTCTTCAGGGGGCTCAGCAGCGGCAGTAGCGGGTTTTCTAGCACCAATAGCACTAGGAACAGATACGGGAGGTTCTATTAGACAACCAGCTAGTTTTTGTGGTGTAGTAGGAATTAAACCAAGTTATGGTCGGGTCTCTCGATATGGTTCTATGGCCATGACTTCTTCTTTTGATCAGATCGGTCCAATAACCAAAACGGTCAAAGATGCGGCTATATTATTAAAGAGTATGTCTGGTTATGATGAAAAGGATGCAACTAGTGCTCGTCAGCCAGTGCCTAATTATTTGTTAGCGATAGAAAATAGTGACCCAAAAAAAATTAAAATAGGCATACCAAAAGAATATTTTAGTGATAAATTGAATCAAGAAATTAAAATAGCCATTGAAAAACAAGTGGACTCATTAAAAAAGAATGGCTTTGATGTTCGTGAAGTTAGTCTGCCTAATACGGAACATAGTTTAGCTGCTTATTATTTGTTGATGTCAGCTGAAGTAAGTTCCAACTTAGCTCGTTTTGATGGATTATTGTATGGCTTATCTGCGGATTCTGATATGACTTTAGACCAATGGTATAAAGAAGTTAGAACAGCTGGCTTTGGTGCTGAAGCAAAACGTCGTATTATGTTGGGTTCTTATATTTTATCTGCTGGTTACTATGATGCTTATTACAAGCGGGCTCAAAAAGTAAGGACTTTAATTAAACAAGATTTTCAAAAAGTATTTAAGGAAGTTGATGTATTATTGACTCCAGCAACACCAACAACGGCTTTTGAGTTAGGCACTAAAGTAGAGGATCCATTGCAGATGTATTTATCAGATATTTTTACAGTAGGAGCTAATTTAGCTGGAATTTGTGGTTTAGTTTTACCAATTGGAAATGACAAAGATAAGTTGCCGATTGGCTTGCAATTATTAGCTGATACTTTTGCTGAAGACAAATTATTTAGTTTAGGACATTTTATAGAAAATAATTAATAATTTATATGGGCATACAAAAAAAAATAAAAGCTCGCATGGAGCAAGCAATGGTTAAAAGTTATTTTAAATCATGGTATAAACGCTGGTGGGGGAAATTAGTATTGTTAATTGGTATTTTATTTTTATTATCTTTAGTATATTTTTCTTTATTTTTTGTTAATGATTTTAGGCACATTATGGTTGGTGATGTTTTTAACAAAGAGCTGGGTACTTGGATTAGTTCGGAGCAATATAAGGATAATCAAAAGGATATCAGTAATGTATTAACTGAAGATGATCCATTTTTAGGTACAGATGAGCCGATAGTCTATATAATGGCTTATGAGTCTTTTGGTTGTGTATATTGTAAGGAAAATCAGGCAGACATCAAAGAAATGACCGATAAATTTGGCCCAATTATCAGATTTGTAGTAAAAGATTTTCCTACTGAGGGGTTACATGAAAATGTTTTTGATGCTCATCTAGCTGCTGGTTGTGCACAGGAGCAAGGTAAATTTTGGGAGTATCGTGATCTTTTATTTGCGAATCAAAATGAATTTGCTATTAGTCAACTAAAACGGTATGCAGCAGAGATTGATTTGAGTCAAAACGAGTTTAGTCAATGTTTATCCAATGAAGAATATGCTCAAGAAATAAGACAAGATTATGCTCAAGGTGTAGATTTAGGTGTTACAGGCACTCCTAGTTATGTTGTTAATGGTCAATTGATGCCAGGCACAATACCAATGGCTTTATGGGAAGAAATTATTGGTTTTATTATTAAACAAAATTAATGATGTTTTGGCAGACATATTTGCCACAACCGATTTTATTTAGCTGGTCTTTTATTTCTATTTATTGGTATGGTTTAATAGTTGTCTTGGCCATTCTTTTGGCTGCTTGGTACGCTATGACTATAGCAAAAAATAAGCCAGCCATTGATTATAATAAATTAGATAGTTTATTTTTTTATTTATTAATTTTTAGTTTTATTGGTGCCCGTTTGTACCATGTTTTCTCTTTTAACTGGCAATATTATTCACAGAATTTATTTGATATAGTCAAAATTTGGCAAGGTGGCTTAGCTATTCAAGGGGCGATTTTAGCCGGTATTGTTACTGTATATTTTTGGTTTAAGAAAAATATGAATTCTGTTAAAAATAAACAAAAGATAAGTTTTTTGCAGATTACAGACTGGTTAGCGCCTGCTTTGATTTTGGGTCAATTTTTAGGTAGATGGGGTAATTATTTTAATCAAGAGCTGTTTGGCAAGCCAACGAATGCTTCGTACGGCATTCCTATTGGTTTTGCTAATAGAGTAGAGGGTTATGAGAATTTTTCTCATTTCCACCCAACTTTTTTTTATGAGTCTATATTAAGTTTAGTTTTATTTTTTATTTTATATAATTTAACTAAAGCTAAGTTAAAATTAGGTACAATTACATTGATTTATCTAGGCGGTTATTCTTTGATTCGATTTGGACTAGAATTCATCAGGATTGATCCTGCACCAATGTTTTTGGGCTTACGTTTGCCGCAAGTAGTTAGTTTATTGGTGATATTAGCTGTGATTGTATTATTTAAGGTGATTTATAAACCCTTGCCAAAATCTGGTAAATAGTGTATGATGTGTCTGTTATTTAATTACTAGGTTCGTTTTTCCTCCTCCGCTAAAGCTTCGAAGGACAAGCAGTGAGCCTAAAATATTTCAAATAAATAAAAGTATTTAGTAATTTTAATGTTTATATAACTGGGGTCGTAGTTCAGTTGGTTAGAACGCCTGCCTGTCACGCAGGAGGTCGAGGGTTCGAGTCCCTTCGATCCCGCCAGATAATCTCTTTTTGGAGATTATTTTTTGTTATGGCAAGGCATGAGTTTCGGATTTTAGTGAGTACTGTCTTGAGCGAGCGTAGCAAGGCATTCACCTTTGTAAAAAAGGTATTTTTTGTTATACTATTAGTATAATTTATAATTAAACAAAAAGTATGAAATTTGTAAAATTATTTACAATGTTTGTAGCCTTTTCTTTGCTTAGTGGGATTGTTGCAGTTAAGACAATTCAAGCATCAGAGATGACTACAAGTGTTGCTAGTTGTGCTAATCCTGTTATAAAGTACAGTAAACCAACAATGAATAAATCATTAAGTAATATAAGTAATGATGTTATTGACTACAAGATCCTTAGATGGGATGGTACTTGGTCTAAGAAATATCTTCCAGGAGTAAATGATCTTAAGACGACAAATGATATGTCATCATTATTAGGTGAGTCGTCTATAAGTACAGATAGTCGTGCTTGGTCAGATTTTTCAGATCATGTCCATCAGTATACATATTGTCCAAAACCAGTAATAGATGATGAACCTACGACAATAGATCCAAGTCTTCTAGAAACAGACGAGACAGTGGATGTGGATAACTGTTTAAGTTCCATCGTTAAACGTAGAATGCCAACTAGAGATAAAGTTTGGCAAAAATTAGGTACAGATATTAGTAAACATAAAGATATTCAAAAGTATCGTATTAGATGGTCAAATGGTCGGTGGTCTCAATGGTACACACCTGGAGTAGATGATATGGATAAAAAAACTAATTGGTTACCATTGCCAAGTGATTATAGTAGAACTTCAGATAATCCAGATGGAACAAAACGAAGAATGTGGTCATATTTCACAGATCACGTTCATGAATATGCTAGTTGTGGCACAAGTGAGCAACCAGATCTAAAACCAGTTGAAAAGCCAGTAGTTAAACCAAGTAAAGATCGGCCAGATTATTGGATACATTGGCTTTGGATAACACCAGATACCAAAAAGATTACAGACGGTAGTCTTAGATTTTCTGTAAATATAAAGAATACAGGTAAATTAACTTCAGATAATCCAGTATTATCTGTGGTAAATATGAATACAGGGGAGTCAAAAGAATTGATATATGATTTTGCCTCTTTAGATTCTAAGAAGATATTATTAAATAAAAAAATTACATTACCAAACAGCTTTTTTATTGAAGGGGACAATGAGATTCATTTAATAGTAGATAGAGATAATAAAATTCCAGAAAGATCTGAAGTGAGTCAGACAAATATACAGCACATTATCAAAGGTGAGTATAAGGAAAATACTTTTGTTAAACCAGTTGTAAGACCAAAACCAAATACCAGGACTACTGTTGGTAGGTTATTTAAAGATAAAAAAACAAAGGGTGTTTATTTAGTAAAAGATAATAAGAAATCAGCGATTGTGGATAAGGCGATCCTAGATATAAATTTCAAAGATATAGAAATAGAAGAAGATGATGCTAATGTCTTAGAGAATCTAAAATATGATGTACCAGTAAAAGTGAATGAGGGAACATTAATAAAAATAGAAGGAGATAACAGGGTTTTTGTTGTAGATAAAGATAATAAGCGACATTGGGTTAAAAATGAGAATACTTTTAATAAATTGAACTATGAATGGGAAGACATAAAAGTTGTCTCAAAACGTGTGTTTAAACTACAGAAACATGGAGCAGAATTAGACCTAGCTAAATAAATTTTTTAAACATCAACGAAGCGTCTTTGATAGCCAAAGGCGCTTTATGTTATAATTAAGATAATTATGCTTAATAATCAAGATCATAATAAAATCCGTCTTTTATATTTACTGGCTGCTATTATTTGGGGGGTTATTATTTTTTATTTATCTTCAATTCCAAGTTTAGCAAGTGGGTTGCCTAGTTGGCAGGATTTTATTTTACGTAAAATAGCGCATGTAGCTGTGTTTTTTATGTTTACTTTTTTATTAGCTAAGAGCCTAAATAGTACCAAGAGGTATTATTTGTTGTTTGTCATTGTGGCCGGTGTTTTTTATGCCTTTATTGATGAGCTACATCAGTTGGGTGTAGCAGGAAGAACAGGTGCGCCACAAGATATTTTAATTGATACTTTTGGTGTTTTTTTAGCGATTTGGTTTTATATCAAGAGTCAGAAGAATTTGTTTAATTAAGCACAAAAAAGCCCGCTCCGATATGCATCGGAGCGGGCTTTTATTTGTATAAATTTATTTTAAGCCTTTTACTATGTTAGCAAATGCTTTTGGTTTAGTTTCTGCAATTTGGCTCAATACTTTACGATCTAAATCAGAGTTATTTTTCTTTAGTAAGTGAATAAATTGAGAATAATTTAAACCTAAAGTTCTTACGGCTGCATTTAACTTGGTTTGCCATAGACGACGCATAACGCGTTTTTTGATACGACGATCGGCTAAAGCATGTTGACCAGCTTTATTGATAGCAGTTTTTGCTTGTTTAGCTAAATTTTTACGGCCCCATTTATATCCTTTGGTTTTTTTTAGGATATTCTTTCTTCGTTTAACATGGGTAACACCTCTTTTTACTCTTGGCATATCTTTGGTTTATTATTTTTCAATTTATAAATAAGGCAAAAGTTGCTTAACATTTTTAAGGTTACTTTTGGAAATTTGTTTATCGCGACGCTTATTGCGTTTTACCTTGCCACTTTCGCGTGAATTAAAATGATCTTGGCCGCCAGTACGTATTAGTACTTTCTTTTTACCAGTAATTTTAACTCTTTTTTTCAATGCTTTATTAGTTTTTAATTTCATGACTGTTAAATTATTTATTGATGATTGTAGTTAAAGTTCCGCCTTGTTGTTTGATTGGAGCTTCAACTTTATGTTCGGTTTCTATACCATCTAAAAATCCTTGAATAACTTCTCTGGCTTTATCTCTAAAAGCTTTCTCTCGACCACGTAATCGCAATTCTATTTTTACTTTATGTCCTTGAGATAGAAATTTATCGGTTTGCTTTTGTCGAATGGCCATATCGTGTTGCCCGATTTTAAAGGTCAATCTAATACCTTTAGTCTCAGTCTTTTTAGTTTTAATTTTTGCTTTTTGTTGATTACGGCTTTGTTCATATTGAAATTTTCCGTAGTCCATAATGCGACAAACAGGAGGTTTGGCCAGAGGAGAGACTTCGATTAAATCTAAGCCTTTACTCTCAGCTAACTGCAAAGCTTCTGCTGTTGTTTTTTCGCCGATATTATTACCTTCTTCGTCAATAACCATCACTTCCGGCACGCGGATGTAATTGTTGACTCGGAATTTTTTTACAACGATTCTATTTTTACTAAAACGTCTTTTTGTTCTAATGACGGTGTTATTAATTATTATTTTTTGGACTCGCGTTATTCGTTTAAGCGAATTTACAAGTTGTTTAAATTTTAGCGAATGCCTTTCGGCGCGCTTCGCTTGCTCAAGACAGCCTCCGTCAGGCTGAGCCTGCCGAAGTCTGGTGGAGATGAGGGGAATCACGCCCCTGTCTAATAAATTTCCAAATAAATATCTACAAGTTTAGTTGATTTGTTGAATTCGACTGCAGAGCTATATAATCAACAAAAAACCAGCAGCCTAGTTGGTGAAAGGTCAAAATATTCAGCCAACACCAAATATTTTCTAGCTCAAATTTATGACGCCCGAAAGCAAATCTTGAGCAAATTTTCAGTGGGCGGTTTTAGCATTTTAGGCTAAAACTGGTGAAAGTTGAGGGACTTGGAAAAG
>JABIAL010000039.1 GCA_018653315.1 bacterium | reverse complement strand
TATATGTTGACAAAATAAATAAAATATGTTATGATTGTGTCTATAATTTAAAAAACACTAAAGTTTCACAGCCTCACCGGTCTTCGACTCCGAAGTCGCTCAGACTCGAGGAGCGAGGTGAACAAGAAAAAAACATTTATGACAACATTTAAAAACCTAGGCTTAAACCCAAATATCATGGAAAGCCTTGAAGAATTAGGATTTGTAGAACCTTCCCCTATCCAGGAGAAGGCTATTCCTTTTGTATTAAAATCAAAAAAAGATCTAATAGCTCTAGCTCAAACCGGAACCGGAAAAACAGCTGCTTTTGCTTTGCCTATCTTGAACCAGATAAAAGCTGACGGAAAATCACTACAAGCTATCATCCTCTGCCCAACTAGAGAGCTATGCTTACAGATCTCTCAAGATATAAATAAATTAGCCAAACACTCAAAGGGCGTCAACGTCACTCCTGTCTATGGCGGAGAAAGAATAGACATCCAAATCAAAGCTCTAAAACGTGGTACCAACATCGTCGTCGGTACTCCTGGTAGAGTTAGTGATTTAATCCGTAGAAAATTCTTACGCTTACAAACTATCCAATGGCTAGTTTTAGATGAAGCAGATGAAATGCTAGACATGGGATTCAAAAAAGACCTGGATAGTATTTTAGAAGAAACTCCAAAATCTAGACAAACTTTACTTTTCTCAGCCACTATTTCTAAAAGTGTTAGCTCTATTGCTAAACAATACATGAAAGAAGCTGAAGAAATAAGTGTAGGTACTAAAAATATCGGAGCAGAGAATGTCTCTCATGAATATTATGTAACAAATACTCGAGATCGTTTTGAAGCTTTAAAAAGAATCTTAGACTCCTTACCTGGTGTATATGGTATTCTATTTTGTCGTACTAGACGTGAGACCCAAGATATAGCAGACAAGCTAAAACGAGCTAACTATGACACCGAAGCTCTACATGGTGATATTACTCAAACTATGCGTACTAAAATCATGGACAGGTTCAAACGTAAACATAGTGGATTATTAGTAGCTACTGATGTAGCTGCTCGTGGTATAGATATCAACAATCTTTCTCATGTGATTAACTACAATTTACCTGACCAAAATGAAGGCTACACTCATAGAAGTGGTCGAACTGGCCGAGTCAAACAAAAAGGTATTTCTATTTCTATCATTACTGCTGGTGAAGTAAGAATTATTCGTCAGCTAGAAAATATTATTGGTAAAGGATTTGAATACAAACAAATTCCCAATGGTAAAGATGTTTATCTAAAACAGGTTGAGCATTTTATTGAAGAGATTGAAAATACAGACACTGGAGATATAGACAATGATCCAAGTTTTTCAGATCTTGCCAAAAGATTAAACAAACTAAACAAAGATGACCTGATTAAACATCTTATTGCTAATAAATTTAGTCATCTTACTGGTGAACATAAAAATGATCGTGATTTAAATGCTAAAGTAAGATCTTTTGACAACAAACAACTTAACGAAGATAATGTAAGTTTAAAGATAAACTTTGGTAAAAATGATCGTTTTGATCTTAAAAAACTATTTGCTTTACTAAATGCTAATAAAAATCTACGAGGTCTTGAACTTGGTAGAATAGACCTAATGCCTGAACACTCTATCTTCTCAGTTGAAAGAAAACGGGCTAATGATGTAATTAAATATCTATCTGGTACTAATTTTAAATCTAAAAAAATAGAGATTACTATTAGTAATAAGATTGAAAAAAGAAGCTATAGTAGAAATAGACGTGGTCGCTCAGGTGGTGGTAGATCTGGTGGACGAAGATCTGGTGGACGCTCAAGTAGCCGTTCAGGTAGCGGACGATCCAGTGGTCCAAGACGATCTAGCTCTGCTAGACCAGCTAGAAAAAGTTCTAACTTCAAAAGAAAAAAATACTAACTAATAGATGCAGTGCATCTATGATATATTAAAAAACTCTCAGATGAAAACTGAGAGTTTTTTATTTGATTTGTAATTTACCTTGATCGTAAGTCAGCCAATGAATATCTTCATCTTTAATCTGTTGTCTTAATTCATCCGTTGGCATTAGCCGAATGATATTTGCTGTATAATTCTGATAATTATAATTCCATAACTCAAAATAAATATCATTTACGATTATAGAAGTCTGGCCAGTAACCACAAAACTGCCGTCTACACTTTCAGCAAACCAACCCATCTCATCTTCACGCCATTTTAATAAATGATCATTAAAATTTTTATTATTCAAAGCAGTGTAAACCGGCAAATGAATAATTTGTCCGCTATATTCTGGATAAGTTAATTCTAAGGCTTGCTGTAGATTATTTCTAAAGACTTCTGCGCCAGCTAGATTATCTGGCAAGCCAACTGAAATTAATCTGGCCTTATCCTCTATTTCTAATTTCGTAAAACTAGACATTATCTGATCACTAACTAAACTGGCCTGCTGCCAAATAATATTTTTGTAGGCAATGGTAGGAATTATTATTAAAAGTAATATGCCTAACAACTGTCTTTTTATTTTAACTTTAGAAAATATTGCTATTAACCAAATTATAAAAAAACCACTAGCCAAGTATAAATAACGTTCTCCACCAAAAGTAGTCCGGTGTAAACCTAATGGCACTAAAGGAGCTAAAATTAATAAAGCAGAATTGACCATGATAAATTGCCACCATTTTTTGTAATAATAAGTATAGAAAAAATACAAAGCCAACAATGATAAGCCAACAATAACTAGAGAGTCTATGCCGTGATACCAGACTTTATATATAAATATTCTAAGATATGACCAAGTAAAAAACTCATTTATAAACACTAATAAATTACCAAACCATTGTAATAATTGCCAGCGAAGATCACTTTGACCATAATAGCCAAATAATAATTGAGTAGCCGACAAACGCATGCTCAAAAACAAAGCCAAAATCAGCCAATAGCTAGTTATCCAAGTTTTTTGTTTATATTTTTTATTTGTAGAAACAAAATATATCTCCCACAATAAAATAACTAATGGCAAACTAATGGCTAATTCTTTGGTAAATAAAGCTGCCAAAAATAATACTAAAGATAAAATAAAGAATTTAGCTTTTTTATCTGAGCGCCAAATCAAATAAAATAAAAATGAACTTAGATAAAAAGTAGTCATCCATAGATGAGGCCAAGCTGCTAACCAATTGATAGTTTCTACTTGAGTAGGCCAAATCAAAAATAATGCTCCAGCTATAATACTAAGATAATGATTCTTTATTTTAGCTAAAACAAATATTTTTTGGGCTAACAGATAAATTATCAGAGCATTCAAGGCATGAAGTAAAATACTGACGAAATGATAAGCCCCGGAATGCAAGCCAAATAGACTATAAAATACTTTAAAGATAATAAGTAACAAAGGATTGTACGATCCTCCTAAATTAAGTCCCTCATAATTGGTCGCAAATATTTGCCAGCTCCAATTGGTATTTTTTGCTAAATAAAGCCAGTGCCAATCATCAGATAAAAAACTAGTCCATAAACTACTAGTAAACAATAATAAACCCAACACTAAAAATAGACTGAAGACCTGCCATGATTTAAATTTTACCTGAGACAATCTCATGTGTTATTATAAACTTATGATTAAAACAAAATCTATTTTTGAACCAGCAGAGGCTAGTGACGGTAAACGTATTCTAATTACTTATGCTTGGCCAAAAAATCTAGAACGTACTAATATTGATTCTTGGATTAAGGAATTAGGCCATCCCTGGGAATTGGTAGAAAATTGGCCAAAGATTAGAATGACTTGGGATAATTTTGCTAAACATTATCTAGAAATTTTAGAAAAACCTAGAATTAAATTATTATTAAACGATTTATTAGAACAAAATCAGAAAAGTGATATTACTCTATTGGGCATTAGTCGAATAGAAAATAAATGCCATCGTTCTATTTTAAAAAAATACTTAGAAAATCTAATTCCAGATTAAAAATAACATCAGCGCAATAAATGCTGCCTGCAAAATTAGTCCATATTTTATAGAATAAGTAATATCTAGTAAATCATGAATCTTATGGTGTAAAATTACTACCCAATTAAAAGTTTTTAACTTAAACATTTCTACACTGCCCCAAGCTAAATCAGGCAACCAAGATCCAAATACTGTTACAAAGAATATTAGATAATGATCTGGCTGATATTGCCAGAAAAATATAAATAAAAATATACTAGCTATAAGTATATCTACCAAAGCTAAATAAAACATGCTCATCAACATCGATTTGTGAGTTTTGGCTTTATTAGCTATTGCTCCGTCCTCTCCATGCGGGATAAAATCTAAAATAAAATGAGACAAAATGCCTAAGACCAATCCTAAAAATGGATTGGTTATTTTAGTGGCTATTAATAAAGCAGCTGAAGTATGAGCAGTTAAAAACATGAAATAATTATTTTAATACTAGTATCATAACATAAAAAAGACCCCACCGGTAGCGAGGTCAATCTATTAATAATCCTGTAATTTTCTCATTTCTTCGTGTTTCTGCATCTTTTCCAAGGCCTTAGCTTCAATCTGACGAATACGTTCACGTGTCACACCAAATTCTTGTCCAACCTCTTCTAAAGTATGTGCCACACCATCAGTTAAACCAAATCTCATTTCTAAAATCTTTTGTTCACGCGGAGTTAAATCACTAATAATCGCTTTTACATGATCTGACAAAAGTTTTAAAGCTGCTACTCTATCTGGAGTAATTGTTTTTTCATCTTCAATAAAATCACCCAAAGTGCTATCTTCATCATCATCACCAACCGAAGCTTCTAAAGAAACTGTTTCTTGAGAAATTTTAATAATCTGCCTAACCTTATCTATGTCTTCACCCATTTCAGCGGCAATTTCTTCTGGCAATGGATCACGACCCAAATCTTGAACTAAACGTCTTTCCACTTGATTGAAACGATTGATGGTTTCTACCATATGAACTGGAATACGAATAGTACGTGATTGATCAGCCAAAGCACGAGTGATAGCCTGACGAATCCACCAAGTAGCATAAGTAGAAAACTTATAACCTTTACGGTAATCAAATTTTTCTACTGCTCGAAATAGACCAATATTACCTTCTTGAATTAAATCTAGCAAAGATAAAGAACGACCAGTAAACCTTTTAGCAATCGAAACAACTAAACGTAAATTAGCCTCAACTAATTTCTTTTTAGCTTCCAATTCACCTCTTTCTTTTCGCTTGGCATACATCACTTCTTCTTCACCAGTCAATAAAGAAACCTTACCAATCTCTCGTAAATACATCTGGATACTGTCAGATGCGATATCTGTCAAATCACCTCTCTTTGCATCACCAGAAACACTAGAAGCAGATAAAATCTCTTCTGACTTTTCTTGCAAATCTAAAATTCCACCTTCAGTAGCAATAATCTGAATTGCTAAGTCATTTAGATGGTCAATAAATTCTTCAAATTTACCTACATAGTCTTCCAAATCAACAAAGACTCTCATCAATTCATTTTCTGTAATAAATCCACGAGATCTACCTTTGCGCACAAGATTTTCTACCAACACTTCATCTAGATCTGCCTTAGGAGCTTTTATAGCTGCCTTGCGACGTAAACGAGGGGCTGATTTTTTTGTAGTTTTTTTCTTGGCATTTGCTTGGCGTGGGGTAGTTTTTTTTACTTGTTTTTTTGTAGTTTTTTTCACCCCGAGCGTTAGCCGAGGGGTTTTCTTTTTCGTAATCACTGTCTTTTTTATTTTTTTAACAGTTGATTTACGCACCTTGATAGGTTTGCTTTGACGCCTTCCAGTGGAAGCCGTTTTTTTTGTACTTGCTGATTTTTTTACTACTTTTTTTGTAGGCATGTACTTATTTATAATTTATGAACTTCTTTATTAAGCAAATTTATTTGATGCATCAATTTATCTTGTTGATTTGCATCATTGGCCAGCTCAGCTTGTTTTAATTGTTGAATTAAAGATTGCCTTTGCTGTGCCAAATGTTGTTTTTTAAAATTAGCCAAAAGCGCTTGAAAATGATTGGCTAATTCTTGATCGGTAAAACTTTCATAATCTTTCTCTGCACTCAAAGAGAGTTTTATCCACGTCTCTTTCTCTGTATCCTCTAAGTCACCTTTGTCTAAAAAATCTTTCAAAAACTGGTGCTTAGTATAATAAATTATCACTTTTTTGTAAAGAGCCTGTAGGGTATCTTCAAAAATCTCTGGTTCTATATCTGCTACTACTTTTTCTAAATAATTATCTCGATAAAAAGCTAAACTCAAAATCTGTTCACTTAAAGATAAGACTTTATTCTTAACTGCCTCCGATTGTGGCCGAGATTCTTCTTTGCTTTCCAAAAATGAAGTAGCCGACTCCAGGTCTTGCTGTAAAACTTGAATTGGTAGATTAAGCTTGTCTGCTAAGATTTGTAAATAATGGGTTTGCTCAATATTGCTCTTCAAAAATTTAATAATCGGTAATAATTTATTAACAGCGATTTTTTTGTGGTCTGCTCGATTAAGATCTACGCCTGCTAACACTCGTTTGATATAATAATCCATCACCGGTAAAGAATCTTTAATCGCTTTTGTCCACAAATTTTTATCTTCACTTACTAAATCAGCCGGATCTTTACCTTTTGGTAATAATAATATTTTTAAATTTAATTCATTCTTCCAGCCAGCAGTTATGCCACGAAAAGCTGCCCGAGAGCCAGCTGCGTCGCCATCAAAAGCTAAAATAACATTATCTGTATAACGTTTTATCAGATGAATATGATCGTCAGTTAATGCTGTGCCAGATACAGCTACTGTATTTATACTGCCTGCCTGATGAACGGCAATTACATCCATATTACCCTCTACTATAATCAAATACTTCTGACGACGAATTTCTTCTCGAGACAAATGCCAGCCGTATAATATTTTACTTTTATCATAAACAGATGTCTGTGGACTATTTACATACTTACCGCCCATTTCCTCTTCCTGGTAAACAATTCCAGCTAAGGTGCGAGAGGTAAAAGCTACTGGCTGACCTTGTTGATCATAAATAGGAAACATTAATCGTTTACGAAAACGATCAATATATCCAGAGCCAGATTTTTTCTTCAAAGATAAACCAGCTTGAAAAATTACTTGATCAGAAAAACCCTTACCTCGTAAATAAACAGAAAGTTCATCCCAATCTTCGCCAGATAAACCAAGTTGCCATTTTTGAATACTACTTTCTGAAATCTGACGTTTTTTTAAATAAGCTAAGACTTTATCTGAAACCTCTGCTTTTGTATTTAATTTGTTTTGATAGAATTCAACTGCTAAGTGATTAATCTCATATAAATTAGAATAATCTTTTTTAGTTCCTGATTTAAAAGTTGGTAAAACCACATTGGCTTTGTCAGCTAAAATTTTAAGTGTTTCTGGAAAACTCAATCCCTCATACTCTTGTACAAAAGAAATTACATCACCACCTTTATTACAACCAAAACAATGCCAAATCTGCTTAGTCTTGGAAACCATAAAACTGGCCGTTTTCTCATTATGAAAAGGACAACGAGCCTTAAGGTTATCACCCAATGGATTGAGCGCGATATAACTGCCAACAACGTCAGCTATATCTAATTTAGCTTTGATTTCTTCTACTGGATCCATCAAGGCTATCTTAATTTAATTAGTTAATTTAGTCAAAATTATTTCTTTAGCTTCTCTATTTCCGTCATCTGTTCAGCTAGGTGCTTCTCGCAAATACCATGAGAAACATTGCCTGTACGTTTGATGTTCTTCTCTTGATCACACCAAGCACAGACTTTTAACATCTCTTCACCCTCATGCTCAACTAACTCTAGCTCTTGTTTATCAGAGCCTTTGCTTGCACGTTCAGCTATTTCTTCAGGTGTTTCTTTTTTATTTTGAGATTCTTCAAAACCCATATATTTATGATTTAATTTGATGCATAATAATACCAGCAGCCACAGCCGCATTCAAAGATTCAGCTTTACCAAATTTTGTAATCTTAAGGCTTTTATCGGCCAGCTCTCTAATCTCTTCTGAGATGCCTCTAGATTCACTGCCAATAACTAGAGCTACTTTTTCTTTTTTATTAAATTTTACTTCGCCACCTCGTAAATCTGTAACGGCTATCGTGTACCCCGCATCTTTTAATCCAGGAATAATTTCTGGCAAATCTAAATCGTTATAAATATTTAACCTAAAGATAGAGCCCATGGTTGATGCTACTACTTTTGTATTATAGACATCAACACAATTTTTACTCAAAAATAAAGCATGAAAACCAAACCAATCAGCCGTACGGATAATAGTGCCCATATTACCAGGATCAGTAACATGATCTAAAATTAAAATATTTTGTTTTTGGAAAGTAAATTTTTTTTGTTTAGGAACATTAAATAAAGCCATCATGCCAGCTGGATTTACTTGGCTAGCAATTTTAGCTATTTCTTTTTCAGAAATAACTTCAGTCTTTTTAAAAACCATTTCATCTTCGTGTTCTTTAAAAAACTTTTCCGTAACATAAACCATCTCCAACCAAGGGTTGTTGTATTCCTCCCAAATAACTTTGGGATTTTCGACAATAAACTGTTGATGTTTATCTCGGTATTTCTTTTTCTTCAATTTGTGTAAAAAATCTATTTGAGTTTTATTCATATATTTTATTTATGCCACTGGCATTTTTGATTAACACAGCCACAAAGTAAACTATAATCCTGTTCACTGTAACAATCTCTCCATTCGCAGGTACTTGCTAATTCTTTTTCGAATCTACTGCCACATATTTGCCCAGAACAACCAGATGTCTTACAGTCACCGTCTATACTACAGAATCCTTCTGTTGAGCTCCCACAAAATTCCTCTTGTTGCTCATCTACAACTGGTACAGGAGGAACATTTGGTGTGTCAGTGATGTTATCAACTGCTGGCAAATTTGTACAGCCTACTAGAAATAGACTAAAAAATAAAATACTTAAACTTTTCATTTCTTTTTCTTTGTTTTTTTACGACAACATAAAAATTGTAACGGTGCCAATAAAACATTATTAACCACCGCATACATAGCAGCTGGCAAAGCAACTACTGGCCCAAATAATGATAAAGCCAAAACACTAGACAGCACGTAGTTCTTATAACTAGCCGATACACCATAAGTAATACGCTCGGCATTATTTTTACCTAAAGCAAATCCTAAGGCAAAGTCAACTAAAACAATTAAAGTTACAATTAAACCAACTGTAACAGCTCGAGAAACATTAGTTAAAATAATTTCCCTAATAGGTGTAATGATACCAATGATAATTAAAAATAATAAAATAATATTTATATAACCACCATGTTTTTTCATTGGTTTATAAAAACGACTACGCCGTACCAACATAGATAAAACAATTGGTAAAATCACTAATTGAATAATAGTTTTAGAAATACTAAATGGATCAATGGCAATGCTGGTCTGGGCAAATACAATAACTAAAAATGGCACTACAATTGGACTAAAAATATGAGACACCGCTGTAACAACTAAGGCCTTAGAAGGTAGACCTCCATATAGTTTGGATAAAAATACTATGCTTACTCCAGCGTTAATTACTGAAGCTAGCACTAAGCCCAAAAATATTTCTTCTGGTACAAAAGGCTTAGCCGCTAAAGCAATCAATGGCCCTACTAAATGAACAATGCTAAGTGTAGCTAAAGTTTTTTTGTAATCATGTAATTGCTCCCATACCTTACGATAACTCATGTCCAGAACACTGAATAACATTAAAATCATCAATAAATAAATAACAGCCGGAGCTAAAAAGAAACCTAATTTAGGCCAAATAAAACCTAAAACAATAGCCAACAAAACAATCAGCCAAGTATTTTTTTTAATAATTTCTCCCATGTTTTATTATATTTTATATAAAAACTGTTGATATTATACCATTAAATTAGCATTTTAGATATAAATTAAGTATTTAAAAATAAACCACCAATGAGCAAAACTACCGAACATTACAAATAAATGGAAAATCTCATGCATCCCCCACCAACGGCCACGTGGTAATTTTTTATCTAAACCATAAAATATCACGCCTAAACTATAAGACACTCCACCCAAAAATAACCACACTAAACCCATCACTGGAATATTAGATAGCATGGGATAAAAAATTAATATTATCCAGCCCATCAATAAATAAATAATAGGAGATAACACTTTGGGGAAAGTACTTAATTTTATTTTTAATAGCACACCAGCTATAGCCAAGCCCCAAATCACTCCAAAAGCTGACCAACCCCAACCACGCTGAGGCACCACTAAACATATTGGGGTGTAAGTTCCGGCAATCAAAACATAAATCATGGCATGATCAATTTTTCGCCAGATCACTTTACGATGACTAGTGACGGCAATCCAATGATAAACGCCACTAGCTAAATAAAGTAAAATTAAACTAGCACCAAAAATACTAACACCAACTACATGTTGAGCTTTGGCATAAATACTTGCAAAAACTATTAACAAAACTAAGCCGGCTATTGATAAACCAGCGCCAATAAAATGACTCCAACTACTTAATGGCTCATTTTGCTTTTTTTCTTCCATAATTTAAGTATAGCAGACTATAAAAAAACAGCCCATCTAAATGGACCGTTTTTAAAATTTTAATCTATAAAAATAATCTTGTTAATTTTAATTCATCATACGAATAAGCATATCCAAGAATTTCTTTAACCGGTGAAAGTGCGGTATCTTCAGAATCTCCAAAAGCTTTAGCAATAATTGTAAAACGATCTTTTTTTGGTTTCAAATAATCAATATCAAGCTTATCGCCACGCGCCTTAAGCTGTTCTATGTGACCGATGATGGTGCCCGTGCTTATATTTCTTTCTTCTGCCATCTCTTTAGGTGATTTTTTTTGTTTGAGTAGTAATAGTGTTTTATCAATAGTTGATATTTTTTCTTCATACACTTTTTCTCTGGCATATGTCTTAATAAACAACTGCTGATATTTCTTTTTATCTGTATTATTCAGTGAGTCAACAAAACTAATCGCTTTTTGTGACTGAACTTTTAATGTTTTATCAATTTCAATAACTTGTTCATCGCTAATTAAGGCAATATCATTTAAACCAAGTAGCCGTAAACCAGCTAGTGAACGTACACGAGAAAGAGCCACGTAACCCATACCAGGCACAAATGATTTTGAAAGATCAATCTCAGCAGCGTCCAATGTCATACCCTGACTCTTATGAATAGTAATAGCCCAAGCCAGTCGTAACGGTATTTGATTAATTTCAGCTAATGTCTTATCATCTTCTTCAATAATCCAACGCTCAGGAGAGGCTGTAATAATCTTACCGCTATAAGTCTCTATTATTGGATGATTTTCACCATCATTAAACCCAATAATAGTTCCTAATGTTCCATTTACATAGCCAAGCTCAAAATTATTCTTAACAAACATGACGGTAGCCCCTTTTTTTAAACTAAGTGTTTCAGGAGCGAGGCAATTTTTTATCAATGTCTCAACAAGTGGCTTTTTACCACGCGACGACATTGTATAAACTTCTATTGGATTTTTAATTTTTAACAACTCTTGATCATTAATACGATCCACATCAATATTATGTGTGTATAATTTTGTTGCTACAATATTTTTATCTATAACTGCCTTGAATCGCTTATGTAAAGGATTCAGTGTTTTATCACAAATCGTATTTGAACGAATAGCATCCAAAGCATTGCTCAATTGATCATCATTATGACGATATTGTTCTGAAAGATGGCACACATAGGCCTTCATTTCACCCCAGGCTTGTGACTCTGTAAAATATTTTGTAGCCGTTTTATTTCTATTAATAGGTGGTAATTGAAATAAGTCTCCAGAAAGAATAACTTGCATGCCACCAAATGGTTTTTCATTTTTCTTAAACGCTTTGCATACTTTATTTACGAGATCAAGCAAACTCGGCTGCAACATTGATACTTCATCAATAATAAGTACATCAGTTGTTGCAAAATGTTTTTTTAAATAAGCTTTTTCAAGCAAAGCTTTTATATCTGCTTTTGACAAAACATCTCTTATTCCTATCCCAGACCATGAGTGAATAGTCATGCCATTAAGATGAGTAGCAGCAATGCCAGTCGATGCTGTAATAGCTACACCTACATTATTTTGTTTTAGTAGCTTAATGTATTGATTCAAAACATAAGTCTTACCAGAACCTGCGGCACCGGTTAAAAAGACATTATGTCCCATTTTTAAAATATCTAAGGCTTGAGATTGTTTCATATCGTTTTTCTTCTTTATATAATAAAGCCTGTTGTGTCAACAATTATAGCATAAAAATAAAAAAACAGCTCCAATGCTGTTTTTTAAGAATATTGTACATACTTTATTTATATAATTGTACCAACCCCTAATACACCTACTATTACAATGAAACTGCCGATCCAATCCCACAAAGACAACCTTTCTTTCAACCATATATAAGCAAGTAATAGAGTAAAAAGTGGATACATCCCTGTAAGCGGAGAAGCAATAGAAGCATAAGTTACTTCAAAAGTAAGCCATAAGAATAATACAGCCATAACCCCAAGAAAAGCACCTATAATTGCATATTTATATTTTTGTACTTCTGAAAATATTTTTAGAAATTGATGTACTGTTTCATTTTGTCTTTTCAAAAATACTATAGCCACAGGAATTTGCATTATTGCAAGTGCAAACAGAAAGGTTGCCGCTGATGTTCTGTCAATAATTCCTTTTGATATGGTATCAGCAAAACCAACTGCTCCTGCGCCAATTAAACCCCAGAAAATGGCTTTATTTTTGTAAGCTACACCCTTTATTTTGTCTGGCAAAGATAAAATAATTATTCCTACTACAACAACTAACGCAAACAAAAACAAAACTGACGGTGGTCGCTCACCTAAAAATAAAAAAGCAAATAATATTGTAAACAATGGGTATGTTGAAAATACTGCGCCAGTAATTCCAACATCTGCTTTTTGAAATATATAGTAATAAAATGCTTCACTTAAAATTGCACTTAAAAGTGCAATGGCCAATGTAAATAATATAAATTTGAATGTGATCCCGATAAACAAAGCAAATGGGATCCAAACCAAAAGTCCAAATATGGCCTGAAATGTAAAAGCAATAGATGCGGAAAGTTCTTCGTAGCTTTTTTTAATAAACACAAGGGAGAGCCCTGTGCAAAAAGATGCTAAAAGTCCAAATGTTATTCCTAATTCCATATATTATATTCTAACATAACCACTGCGCTTGTATAGTAAATCACCTACAAACCATTTCGGTTTCCTCGTGCTAGGCACGATGTGGCGGAGAGTAAGGGATTCGAACCCTTGGAAGCTTTTACGCTTCACACGCTTTCCAAGCGTGCGCACTAGACCACTATGCGAACTCTCCAGACAAACTAATGGAGTGATTATAATTTTTTCTTAGTAAAAAGTCAAACAAAAAGCAGCGAGCCTTAGCTCGCTGCTTCAATATTTATTCTACTTCTTTTTGAATATCTTTTATTTCTTTACGAATAATTTTTTCTGTCATATTTAAGTCTTTTTTGAGCTGCCTAGCTACCCTAGCTTCTGCAGCTGTTAGCTTACGTTTAGTGCCAGCTTTTTCTAAAGAAGCAATGTTGACAATCAGACTCTTGCGTAAATCAGCAAATGATTTTTTCAAAACTGCACTAGCTTCATCAGCTTCACGACTAACACGTTTTCGTAATACCCTGACCTTGTTCCAACTGAACATGGATAAAAATATTAATAAGAACACCAAAGCTACTAAAGGTATTATGATAGATAAGATATTAATGGCCATTGAGCCGATACGCCAAAAAGCTGGTTTTTGAATTTCTACTTTAAATTTATCACTTGGTAAGCTTCTTGCTCCTCTGCTATCTATGGCCTCTGCCCAGAACTGATATTTACCTTCATCTAATTCTTCCTCGGCAACAAAACTGAAAGCACCGTCATCATCACTTTGTGTAAAATAATTGATTATTTCATCATCCGATCCTTGTAACCAAATAACTACTTGAGAATTTGGATATGTCGAACCTTTGATTAATAAATCTGACCAATCATCTATTACTTTTGGATATTCTGTGATAACTGGAGCTGATAAAGGCTCAATATCAAACTCAGCAAAATTAGCTAATTCATTACCAGCAAAATCTATAGCCCTAACGATCATCGTATGCTTACCGGCCGGTAACGCTGGAGTTGTATAAATATGTGTGCCGTCATCTTGCCAAATTTGTTCTTCGGCATCATCTATTTTGACAGCATAGTGACTAATTCCTGATAATTCATCTTCTGCCTCAAATAAAAATGTAATCTTTGGATTTGTCGCATCATCTTCTGGCTGTTTAGTTATTTCAAAATATTCTGGATCTTTAGTATCAATCTGTAAACGGAAATGAGTCACTCCTCCCCAGCCAGCCGTACTTCTCAAACGTACATGAAAAAACCAAGTACCATCATCTAAGTCTGTAATTTTTTTATAACCAATGGCTGGTGAATAATTCACAGCCGGAACAGCTTGTGGTTTTTTACCAATCAGTAGACTAGATGCTGTTACGCCTCGCGGAATGGTCCAGCTAAATTCTGCATCAGTCGCAGAGTACCAATTATCTGGATTAGCATGAGTAATCGAATTTATTTGTGGCGCACTCGGTGTACCGGTTACTGCTGATGGAGTATCAGACTCTGGTGCAACTGGTGTAACATCTTCTAATTCTATTATAAAATTACCGCTACCAAAACCAGTCAAAATATTTGTCCCCTGTCCGTCATTAGCCAAAATTGAGCCAGTAGCAAAATTTACAGGGACTGAACCGCCGCCCTTAGTGTGAAAAGTGACTGACAAAATTTTACCAGCTGAGCCACTGTAGCCTGGATTTAATACAATTCCCTCAAAAGAAACCGTTCCTGCACTATTAGAAAATGAAGGTTCGCTCACCCACAAAGACATTATAGAACCAGCCTTGGATACTGAGGTAACTTCAATCTTATCAGTAGGGAAAGATAGTGTGCCTGAAACCGCGTTTAGAGCCTGATCAGAACTATTAGTATAAACGCCAACCGTAAAACTATCGCCAATGCCATAGTTTCCAGATGATGGAGAGACATATAAACTAGCTGCTTCGGCAAGTGGCGCAACTAAAAAAACTAATGTGAATAAACACAAAAATAATAGCTTAGCCGTTTTAGTTTTTGTTTTAAAAAACATTTTTATTTTTATCCTCCTTGAAACTATTTTTATTTTTTACGTTTATGTTTCCGCGTTTTTTTGCCTAATAAATAAGCCACGGCAACTAGTAAGATAACAAGTATTATTATACCAAAAAATTCTATTTTAGCATACCACGGTTTTGCATTAATAGGTTTAATAATAACCAATCTTTGGTTACCATTTTTATCAACTGCTTTTACTATTATCTTATCATCTAAATTTTGATTTTGTAAAATATAAGGACTAGTTACTTTCACCCAATCAGCTTTTCCTTCTTTTACTTCATAATGACTAATACCAGACCCTTTGTCTTGAGTAGCGAAAATTAAAATAAATTGTTCATTAGCTATATCTATTGCCTGCGTTAAAATCGGATCAAAAATTTCTGGTGGATCTCTATCGATAATCTCTTTTACCTCATTTAAAATAATTGGCTCTGAATTGTTTATTTCAAAATTCCAATTTTGTTTATACAGATTAGCCGCCTTACCTGTTCCATCATTTAATAATAATCTTGTATTATTAAAATTAATTTGTCCATTACCTAATTGTTGAGCTTCAAAAATAATAGATAAGACTAAACTTTTTCGTCCCATATAGCCCCCTGGCACAATACCAGAAAATTTTATCTTTCCATTCTGTTCACTAGGTTCTTCTATCCAGAAATTAATAAAAGAATCATGATAACGAATTTCTTTTACTTCTAATAAATTAACTGGAAAAATAATTTCACCTTCCAAGGCATTAATAGCCTCACCACCTGTATCAAGATAAAGTGGCAACATAAATTGCTGGCTAACGGGCATAGCGGTTTTAGCTCTATCAAAAAATAAATCAGCCGCCTGCAAAGATGATAAAGGTAGAAAAATTAATACTACTAACAAAATAAATTTTATACTATTATATTTCATATAATTAACCAGTCCAATAATAAGCCATAATACTAAAATCAATTAAATCTACTTTTCCATCATTATTCAAATCAACGTTAGCTGGTACATTACTACGACGATACCAGTAGGCCTCAATTGAAAAATCAATTAAATTAACAAAACCATCACAATTTACATCGCCAATACCTGCACCACAAACACCTTCTTCATTCATAATATTAGAATCACCTACTAAAAAACTAACTATTTGACCATATGTGCTAATGTCTCCATCGTAAGATGATTTAGATTTAGTATGATGAGAACCCATGACTAACACTGAACTATCAAAATTATAAAGATAAATACCATCTTGATCAGCATCTGTATATCTAAAATATTCTGGCTCAGAATTCACAGAAATCACAACATCAGAATCTGGTATGGTCTGACCAAAAATAGCAATATTGTCGCCATGTAAAACCTGGGCCTTATCGACACTAATGGTTGGTGTAATGTAAATACCCGTGATATTGGTACTTGCCCCACTGCTGACATAAACGGAAAAAGTAAATAAAGCCGAACGTTGCCCATTTATATCTTCACTATAAACTGAAAAAGTATAGCTACCAGCTGATAATCCAGTTAATGAAGCAGAAAAATTAGCATCTGGGCCAGCAATAGTTTGTAATGCTATTTGACCATCTTTTAAAATTGTTACTGAGCTCATTGGATAAGCTCGACCAGAAAAACTTACAGTTGTTTGAGCTGGTGGTGGATTTACTGGTCCTCCGCCAGGATCGTCTGGTTCATCTGGATCATTAGAACAACTTGAAGTATCTATAGAACAAGAAATGTCACAGGCTAAACTACCACCATCAAAGCCATAGTTAACACAAGAGTAGCCACCAAAATCTTCATTATCACAATCTTCTACTGGTGCCTCCCTCACGTTATTTCCACAAACACTAATATTTACTGTGGCATCTATTACATATGATTGAGCCAAGCTATGTGTAACAACAAAAAATATCCCCACCAAAAATAGAGGGAATAAATAAAGGATTATTCTAAAAAATGGAGATCTCATAATAAGTCCATCTTATTATTTACGTTTGACACTCAAATTGAATTTGAAATGCTTTTTAAAAATAGTGAGCAAGATTGCCATAACAATGACAGCTAATATTATATATCCCCATGGCGCACTATTGTGGAATAGTGACAAAATACGATAATACATTCCTTGAAAGATATTGTCAGGAGCTATAGAAAAATAAAATTTTGTGGCTGCAGCTACATTGATACGTGCCCCGCCAGTAGTATTTGCCAAAACAACTGGATGAGCTTCTACAAAGGCAAAATAATTACCCGGTACCGCCTTGATTGGTATATTAAGATTAATATCGACTACTTTGACTTCTCCCGGTTTCAAATGAAAAGTGCTAGGAGAAAAACTAAACCATTCACCATCTGGCCACATTTCTTGTTGGTCAGAATGATAAGTAATAGCTAATTCATAATCCGATGGTTCATCACCAGTATTTAAAACTGTGACTGGATCAACTTGATAAATAGTGCCCGCATGTAACTCACCGTCAACAATGATTTTACCAGTTCCCACGCCAACACCAATAGCACCTAAGACTATACTAGGTACAAACAATAAGGCAAAAACGGTCAATAAAACTTTCTTCATAAAAAATAATCTAGTATGAAATAACAGCTTGTACTGTCATATCTACGCTCTGTTCAGTGTAGCTAGTGCTAGATGATGGCAGGTTAATTCTAGTATCAAAAATTTGTGTGCCTGTTGAAGTAGCTACTGTAGTAGAAGACAAAGTTGTATAAGCAACTTCCTGCATCAAAGTCCATGTTGGACTAGAATCACAAGTCAACGTATTACAAAAAGCTTGTGTGTATTGATTAGCCCCAGTTGAACTTTCTAAAGTCCAAGCTGTACTATCAGAACCAATGATATTAAAAGTTTCACTTACATTACCATTATTGGTAGCTGTTTGGCTATTATCTACACCTGACGACGTAGTGCTAGCCGTGCCTCCTACTCCTACATTACCATAAGCAATGGACCCATCAGACACTGTTACTGAAATATTACGAGCAGTAACGGTAGCGGTAACCGCTGCCGTATCGGCTGCAAAACTGACTACACCGACAACCATGCCAGTTAACACTAAGATAGAAATAATAGACAAAAAAGATAAAATTGATCTCATATTTTTTAACTAAATTTTATTAATTTATTTTATTTAATAATCATATTATAGCACATTAGAATTTAAATAACAAAAATGATTGTAATAAATTATGGTGATGAAGCTACTATGGTTACTGCGCCACTATATTGACCGAAACTAGCGGTTACCGTCGGTAATTGCAGTCTAAGTATAAGATTTCTAGTTTGACTTTCTGGTGTACTTTTTTCTAAAGAATACAAAGTATTAGCTACTGCAAAATTAGTCCAAGTAATAGGTGTGGTAGAAGCAAAATCCCATCTAACTTGATCTGTTCCATTGTCCATTCCTAAGGCCCAAGTATTTTCACCTTCCGTAAAAACAGAACTACGAACATCAAGATCAGCCGGGCCATTGTCAACACTAATTACCTCAATGTCATTTATATCATCTGACGATGTGTCTCGAGTAGTGTTTAATTCTAATAATCCAAAATCTATTACACCATCCGTGTTTAACGTTATACTAACCGCTGGAGCAGACCAGCTAACAGACCAATCTTGTAGCGTTGGTGAACCTCCTGAATTAGTCAAGTTGGCCTTTAATCTAATTTGATTATATGTGGTTGTATTTAAATCTGATATATCAACTGGCGATGTATCGAATCCTGAAATATTACCTGATAAATCATCATTAGGTACCAATTCCCAACTATCACCGTCCCAATAATATACTTGATATTTTATATCTCCACTTGTCTCATCATCACTCCAAGATACCTCACCCCATGAATACACACCTGATGCCCAGTCATAATCAATAGTTGGCGAAGTTATTGACCCTGAAGCAGCATCTCCGCTGCCCTTTTCTATGGCCCAATACCCGGTATTGTAAGCCGTGGTATTATTAGGATTCCACGTAATCCTAGCACCATCATTATCTAATTGAGAGATGGTTCCAGCCGCAACGACTGAAGCACTACTCTCAGCAATGCCAATTGCATAATCATTGTTTTGTATTGAATCTGAATCCGTCAAAGCATTAGCATCATTAAAAGTCATCATTCCTTGATTTGTGCCATCATAAGAACCCATCGTAACCCTAACGTGATCAGAAAATGCCTCATCTGTTTTTCCTGCACTAGCAAAGCCAATAATTGCCGCATCGTCCGTAAACCCTAAACCACTTAAATCTTGAGTGGTCCCAGCGACTCCCGTGGTCTCCTTAAAAAAAGTATCAACTTTTGCACTTTGTCCTCCAATATTAAGAGCCAAATAATTAAACTCATCTGTATTTGTTCCACTCCAAGACATTCCATCGCTAGTAAGGACACAATTAATCATTTGCCAAGTTATGCTATTATTGTATGCTTGAGTCAAGCAACCACCACTACTCAACTTTCCATCTTTTGTAGTGTTATTAGAGCCCTGGTGTGTACCGAGGTGCCAATAACCAGAATCATGCACTACCCCAAAAGATGATATTCCATTTGTATCATCACTAGCCGGTGTTATCCATCCAGTGGTCGATAAAAATATCAGCTCCGGAGCAAAGGATAAGCCAGTTAAAGGGGTTCCGCTAACCAAATGCTCTCCAACGGATGCTGTTAGATCTTCCCCACCAAAAGCAACATAATGAATAACATACCCTGAATTTGTAGTCGTGTAATTTAAAGTAAAACCATCACTATCAAATGAACTAACCGTCGCCACAGCTAAGTTAGTTGCGTCAATATTTCTTAAATAAATTGCTTGGTCTTGTTGAGCGCGTCCATTGTCATTAACACCATCTTCAGATTTGATAGAAGATGATTTATTTGAAGTACCGTCAGAAAAACCAACAAAATGAGAAGCATGGGACCCAGCACTTTCATCAGTCCTAGGAACAGCAAAAAACATGACCGCCTTTGGTTGAAATCCTACACCTATCACACTATCACTCCCTGTTGAAGCTGGTGTAGTAAAAACTCCTCTAGCTGACTTAATATCCGTTCCAAGGCCCAATTCCACACTATCAGACCCCGTTGTTAATGCATCAACAAAATCACCATCATCAAATTGCTCATCAATTGTTTGGGTCCACCTTAAAACAGCCAATGAGCTATTAACTCGTAGTCTATTTATTTCTGTCCAAGCTCTAAAAGAACCGCCGTCATTTTTAGCTCTTACACGCCAATAATAAACCGTGTTATCAGCAGAGTTAGCTAAAACATCTGCAGCCTGCACGGTAAATCTAATTCTTTCATTTTCTGTAAAAGGGCTAGTGTCACCACCATTTTCAGTGTTTATAAATCCACTATGAGTATCTGAAGTGCGTGTCGTTGGTGAACTAAAAAGAATATTATCATCCCATTCAATCTGATAAACTAAGTCAGATGTACCATCTGGATCCTCTGCTGTAAACTCAAATACTGGTGTAGTGTCTGGGGTTTCTTCATTATCAAAGGGAACATTATGTAAGCTAGGGGCACTTAATCCAATCTCTGTGCCTAAAGTAAAAAAAGAAGAGGGAGAATTTTGGTTGTTGTAACTCGTTTTTATCCAACTAGCACTTCTAGCAGAGGTGGAAATCCTCATTTCATCAACTCCCCCCTTAAATTGATAATTAGTCCCATCCGCAGAAGATCCAAATCTCGTAGGGGTAGTTAAACTACTGTATGAACTTAAATTATATTGCTTATTATACGCTCCATTTACGTAGACTCTAACAATTGATCCATCCCAGGCAGCTGCTAAATGATACCACTCTCCATAAGTTGCTGTAATTGCAGTCTGCCCCGCAGACCAACCAACACCAGCGTTGGCGCCAATAGTAGCCGTTAAATTATCATTAATATCCACACCCAACCAATAGTCACTACTTCCAATAGTGTTAGCGGATCCTTTATGTAGAGCACATTCATAGGTATGCCCTCCGCTCTCTTTCTTAATCCAAGAAGAAATGGTTAGAGATGTGGCAGTACCAACAAAATTATTTGTTATTTTTACATAATCATTCGTCCCATCGAAACTTTGCGCTTTGTCTATTTTTCCACTTGCTTCAATTGGCTCGTTTGCTACTCTTTTTGTACCATCATTATTATTTGAGGTACTATCTTCAGTGGTAGAAGTGGTTAGATCTTGCAGATGATGAACAATCTTATGATCACTATCCCAGACACCACTAGCATTTTCTTGATTACTAGCCGCGGTGTTTCCATAATACATGTAAATAATTGTATCACTACTTGAAGATAGAGCCGGTACCTCAACCCAAGCTTGCAACTCTCCAGTTGTACCGTTAAAAAATTCTATTTCGTGATCAAGTTGCGTTGTCTCATTAGAAGCAATAAAAGCAATGTCATCCCCATTCTCTTGAGCATAAGTCGCTAAACTAGTATCAGAAGATAAATCTATTAAAACTGGGAAATTAGTTAAATCTGCGTCAACTTTAGTATTATCAATAGTAATCTGCTTACTATAAACCCAACTTGAATCCCACCAGGGGTCTAAAAGGCCATAACCATCCTTATCACCGATAGCCTCAATGTAAAATTCATCTGAAGTATTAGCTAAAAATGATATATCCATTTTAAAATATTGAGTTTCACCTGGTTTAATAACGCGGCTATTACCAATGGTGCTTTTCTTAACTCGTAGATTATCTGGTATTGTCTTTCTCTCTATATTATTTCCAAATAATTTACTCCAAAAACCCCCTTCAATCTCTAATGAATTGTCTGATAACTCTATCTCTTTCCAGCCTTCTCTGTATTTTGTTTCTTTATGAGAAGCTATCTGTACTTTTTCTACAACACATTCCATTAGCTCTTCATTTACAAAATCACAGTCCCTATTCTCATTTGAGCTAGCGCAGTAATAACCAACGCCCTCTCCCCTTATTACATCAGAATAGTCATATTGCGCACAAATACCAAGTTCATCAAATAAACTACAACTCAAATTATTATTCCTATGACTATCCTTAATCCATCCACCTTCACACATATAAGTTTGTGTAGCATATTCAGGAACACTTACTTGATAAGTGACATCTTTTGCCCAATGAGAGATATTGTTCACCTCTCCATTTTCTGCGGGAAAGTAGGCTTGCACATTAACAACCTCGTCCTTGGTGGCTATATTAGTAACACTAAAATAAATACTTTCTCTAGCTAAGCCAGAATAAGTATGCTTATCTGTTTTTATAATTAAATTTTCATTTATATTATCATCTGTATGACTAAAATGAATTGACTTATTATTTATTATCAAAGGAGAAACATTCACTTGAGCTGCCTGCATCTGCGGTATCAGGCTATAAATAGGCCAACCAGAAAATATCCAAGAAAAAATCAACACAAAAACTGCGATATTCTTTCCTGCTTTTCTAAATTGTTTAGCAAAAAGTAAATGCATGGCTAATTTAATTTTATATACCAATTATAGCAAATATTGCTATTTTTTTCAAAATAAAAAACCCCCTAATCACCTATAAAGGCAATTAGGGAGAAAGCAATGATTTTACCCAGCCAAACGATGTTGACGACGACCACCACGCGTAACGTGCTGTTCATGCTTGGCAAGATGCTCTTGCTCATAGCTGACTAAGGTGCCAACACACTCAAAAATTTCTTCTTGCGGACCCTCTAAAATTACAAGACCTCTTTCCACCTTGCAGACCTCTGCGTGAAGACCTCTGGCCATTTCTAACTGCTGCCCTGTAATTCGTAATTGTTTGGCACCAATAGAAATACGACATTTCTGAGATATTACCGAGGTCTTCGGGTGCATACGACGCCCGAATAGCTTGTTGAGGGTGCTACGCAAACTTTGCATAGAATACTCCTTTTCGTTTGATTGTAAGACTAACAAAGAACCGGTAATTGTTATTAAACTACTAATACTATAATTAGTCAATAATTTTAGCTAAAAACCGACTAAGCAATACTTAGTCGGTTTTAATTTATTATCTAATATTAGCTAAAATCTTATTTTTTCCTTTTAGCTTTTAGTTTTTTCTCTGTCTGATTAATGGCCAACATCGTCTTAATAACTGTATCTGGATTTAAAGAAATAGTATCAATTCCCTCTTCAACCAAGAATTGAGCGAAATCTGTAAAATCTGATGGCGCTTGACCACAAATTCCAATTTTACGCTTATTCTTTTTAGCAGTTCTTATCACTCGAGAAATCATATCTTTAACCGATTTATTTCTTTCGTCATAAACGTGAGCCACTAATTCACTGTCCCTGTCCACTCCCAAAGTAAGTTGAGTTAAATCATTTGAACCGATGGAAAAACCATCAAATATTTTAGAAAACTCATCAGCCAAAATAACATTAGATGGAATCTCACACATTACATAAACTTCCAAGCCATTTTTACCTTTTTGTAAACCATTTTCTTTCATGATCTGTAAAACTTTTTTACCCTCTTCTATGGTTCGACAAAATGGCACCATGATCTTAACATTATTCAAGCCCATCTCTTCTCGAACTTTAACTAAGGCTTTACATTCTAATACGAAAGCTGGTTTGTATTTTGGATCATAATAACGACTAGCTCCGCGCCAACCAATCATTGGATTGGATTCGATTGGCTCAAATTGTCTGCCACCAATAAGATTTGCATATTCATTTGATTTAAAATCTGACAAACGGACAATAACATCTTTAGGATAAAAACTAGCCGCAATCCTGGCAATGCCCTCAGCTAATTTATCTACAAAAAACTGTGGCTTATTTTTATAAGCAGCGGTTAATTTTTCAATCTCTTTTTTAGCTTTCTGATCTTTTAGCTTATTAAAATTTAATAAAGCTAATGGATGAATACGAATATAATTTGAAATAATAAATTCTTCTCGCGCAAGTCCTACGCCTTCATTAGGAATAAAACTCTGGGCCATGGCCATTTCTGGATTGCCGATATTCATCATGATCTTGGTTTTTGGCTTTTTAAAATTCTTTAAATTTGTTTTTTTAATTTTAAAATCTAGAAGACCATTGTAAATACGTCCTCGCTCACCTTCAGCGCAACTGACTGTAATGTCTTTACCATTTTTAATCTTCTTGGTACCGTCTCCTGTACCAACTACACAAGGAATTCCTAGCTCACGAGAGATAATAGCGGCATGACAAGTACGTCCACCAGAATTAGTGACAATAGCGGAAGCTATTTTCATAATTGGCTCCCAATCTGGATCCGTCATTTTTGTTACTAAAACTTCATCTTTTTGAAAACTATGAATTTGAGAGACATCCTCAATAACATGTACCTTGCCTTTGCCAATCTTTGATCCAACCGAAGCGCCTTCAGCTAATAATTTACCTTTTTTTGGTAAAACATACTCTTCCAAAACATTTACATCTTCTTGGCTACGGACAGTTTCTGGACGAGCTTGGACAATAAATAATTTTCCAGTATTACCATCTTTGGCCCATTCCATGTCCATTGGTTTTTTGTAATGATTTTCAATCTGGACTGCCCATTTGGATAACTGAACAATTTCCTTATCTGTTAATACATAAGTATTACGATCAGCTTCTGAAACTGGCACGCCCTTGATTGGCGATCCTTTACCAGAAGTATTATATACTAATTTTTTTCTTTTTAAGCCTAAGGTTTTACTAATAACTGGATTTAAGCCTGGTTTTAAATTTGGTTTGAAAACATAATACTCATCAGGAGTGACCACACCTTGAACAATGTAATCTCCTAAACCATAAGCTCCATTTATTAAGACTACGTCTCTAAATCCAGACTCAGTATCTATAGAAAACATCACACCAGAAGATGCTTTGTCTGAACGAACCATTTTTTGTACTGTAATAGAAAGTTTAACATCAAAATGATTAAAACCTTTATCTTCACGATAAGAAATAGCTCGATTAGTAAATAAAGAAGCTACACACTTTTTACAAGCCTCCAACACAGCCTTATCACCTTTTATATTTAAATATGATTCTTGTTGACCGGCAAAAGAAGCATCCGGAAGATCCTCTGCTGTAGCCGAAGAACGAATAGCAACATCAGTATTTGCATTTTTATATTGTTTGGATAGTTGATGATATGACTCTAAAATAGCCGCTTTTAAATCTTCTGGAAATTCTGCGCCCATAATAGTCTCCCGAACTTTTTTACCATGAGCAAATAAATTTCTAACATCGTGAGTATCTAAATCTTTCAAGATCTCCCTAATATCATCCTGAATACCAGCAGTTTTAAGAAAATAATCATAAGCATATGATGTAACTGCAAAACCATTTGGCACAGCCACACCTTTTGGAGTTAATTTACTATACATTTCTCCTAACGAGGCATTTTTCCCTCCTACTTTTGGAATGTCTTTGATGCCTGTGTCTTTAAACCACAAAACGAATTTATTCTTTTTCATAAATATTTATTTTATTTAAAAATCTTTACTTAAGTATATTATAACAAAAAAATACCTTAGTTCAAACTAGACAATACTTCTTTATCTATACTATGACATTTATCTGCTAATTCTTTTTCTATCATTGCTAATTTGATTTCTGGCACCTGCCAAGATAAACGCTGATGATCTATAAATAAACCATCTGCTAATTTAACTAAATCCATAATTGATTTTACTTGGGCTAAACTTTCTAGTCTAACAATTAACTTCGTGGCAATTTTTTTCCCACTTGATAATGAATTAGCTAATATTTTTTTAATTCTCTTTAATTCTGTAACATCTGAAATTAACAAAGACAAATAATCTGTTTTTAAATTAATCGCAGCTACTATATCTTTGTCTAAAAATTTCATATTTGAAATGTAGCCAGCAACGATTACATTATTATTAGTTTGCGCTAAACCACCTTGAATTACTTTGGCGTAAATTAAATTATCTTCAATTCTATCCACCAATAATCTGACTAAACCATTATTAATAAAAATTCGATCACTCTTTATCAAATGCCCAGACTTAATTCGATCACTAACTGGTAAAACTTTATAATCTAAATCTGCTATATTTATATCTGCCAAATCAGAATTAGCCGCCACAATAATTAAATCTTGTCCCAATAATTCTTGAGAATTATTTTGCATCTTACCAAGTTTAATATCTTGACTTGGCAAATCTAAAACAATACCTGATTCAGACTTCCTAATCTCTTTAATTAAATCTATATATGTTTTGTAGTCTTTAAACAAAAAACCAAGTCGAACAAGCTCAATGTTAGACTTGATTATTTGAGCTAAAACTTTCCGATCAATTGAAGGATAATAGATCGCTGATACAATTTTTATTTTGTTAGTCACCGAAATTTACAAATTGAACTTATTAACATACTTGCCAATAAAAGGCATTGTCCAATATTTACCTTCCATAGCATTTTTGATGCCTAAAAGAGCTAGGGCAATAACTATGATAAGCAAAACCCAGCCAACGATTGGGATCCAAAATACAAGCCAACCAATAATTTCAATAACAAACAATAATAATCCTTGCTTGGCATGAAATTGAGCAAATTTAGATTTACGATTTAATAACAATGGCACTAAACATAAAATCCAAACATAAGATATGGCGGCCATGGTCTTATTAGTTTCGATATCTTTTTTTAATTCCTCTGACATTTCTGACATAATAAAATAATTAATTATAATTAATGTTTTTGTCTAAATAATATTTTTATTAACAAAGAGCCAAATAATGCTATGACTAGCAACATCCAAATTGGCTCAATTAATAAATTAATCCAAGTCCAAACAGACTCAATAATAACAATCTTCCAAATAGCTACGACCACTACGCCCGGAACAAAAGCGGTCACGCTTGTAGCAAAAATCTGTTCTTTATCTAGGTCTAATTTTTTAAACCCCAAAACCACCCAGGCCACCAACAATCCAATGCGCCATAACCAAGTAATTGGTAAAACTAAATTATTAGGCCAATAAAATTTTATGCTCAAATTTGTCAGTAAAACTTCACCGGCTATAATAATAAAAAATAATAATGTACTAGCCAAAATCCAAGAAAATTTTCTAGCTAGTGGCAAAGAAGATTCAGTGGTACTTATATCAAAATCTGAAGCTGCTTCCCCGCTACCTACTAAAATCCCATCGTCTAAATTATCTTCAGTTTCTGTCTCATTTTCTTCATCTATTAGTTCAACCTTATCTTCTTCAGCCTCATCGTCTAAATCTATTTCATTTTCATCAATATCTATCTCACCGTCTAAAGCCTCGACTGAGTCTTCGCCTAAATCGATATCAACTTCATTATCCGTTAACTTTTCTTCTATAATATCATTTTCTTCTGCTTCTACTGGCTGACTTTTCTTTTTCAAAATATCAAAATTAGCTACCCAGATTTCATTGGCTTGCTCATATTCCCAGGGGTAATTCTCATTACTCCGGTATTCTAATTCATTGTCGTCTACGACTTTCTTCTTCATACACTTTTTCAATATTATTATACCATTTTTTAACATATAAAAAAACAACGTCCAATGACGCTGTTTTTAAATTTTATTTAAATTTTTTTCTTACATCATTCCCATGCCGCCCATACCAGGCATTCCTCCTGGCATTGGAGGAGTTTCTGATTCTGGCTTTGGAATATCGGTAATGATAACTTCCGTAGTCAAAAACATACCAGCTGCTGAAGCAGCATTTTGTAAAGCAGAACGAGCAACTTTAGTCGGATCTACTACACCAGCCTGAACTAAATCTTCATATTTATCTTCACTGGCATTATAACCAGCATTATCTGAACGATTCAAAACTTCAGCTACTACTACACTGCCATCTTGCCCAGCATTATCTGCAATTTGAGCCAAAGGAGTAACTAAAGCCTTTTTTAAAATCTCTGCCCCTAATTTTTCTTCCCCAGATAGTTCTAGTTTATCAATAGATTGCAAAGCACGAATATAAGCTACGCCGCCGCCAACAATAACACCCTCTTCAACAGCAGCGCTAGTAGCATGCAATGCATCATCAACTCGATCTTTCTTTTCTTTCATTTCTGTTTCAGTAGCTGCTCCCACTTTAATTACAGCCACACCACCAGTTAATTTTGCTAAACGCTCACTCAATTTTTCTTTATCAAAATCAGAATCTGCATTTTGAATAGCTGCTTCAATCTGATTAATTCTTTCTTTAATAGCACCTTCGTCACCTCGACCATCGACAATGGTAGTATCATCTTTGGTGGCAACTACTTTATGAGCTGAGCCCAACATATCAACAGTGGCACTGGCTAATTTCAAGCCAATTTCTTCTGAAATAACTTTAGCTCCGGTCAAAACTGCAATATCAGTCAAGGTTTCTTTTTTACCATCACCAAAACCCGGAGACTTAACTGCTAAAGCAGAAAATACTCCTCGAATTTTATTAACTACTAGAGTTGCTAGAGCTTCGCCTTCAATATCATCGGCAATAATTACTAATTCTTTTTTACCAGCTTGAGCCAAGGACTCTAATAATGGCAATAAATCTTGTAAGTTAGATATTTTTTGATCCGTCAATAAAATCATTGGCTCTTCATAAACAGCCTGCATTTTATCTGCGTCAGTTACCATATAAGGAGAAACGTAACCTTTATCAAATTGCATGCCCTCAACCACTTCTTTTTCAACACCAAAACTTTGAGACTCTTCTACGGTGATTACACCATTTTTACCAACTGCTTCCATAGCTTCAGCAATTATTTTACCAATCTCTTTATCGTTGGCAGAAATAGCGGCCACTTGCTCAATTTCTTTTTGATCAGCTACTGGCTTGGAAATAGACCGTAGATATTCTACTACTGCATTAGCCGCTTTATCAATCCCTCGTTTTAAAGCTAGAGGACTAGCCCCAGCAGTTACATTTTTTAAACCTTCAGTAATAATACTCTGAGCCAAAATAGTAGCAGTAGTAGTACCATCGCCAGCGACGTCAGCAGTCTTAGCAGCTACTTCTTTGATTATTTCAGCGCCCATATTTTCAAACTTGTCTTCTAATTCTATTTCTTTAGCAACTGAAACACCATCTTTAGTAATAGTTGGTGCACCATAACCTTTATCCAAAACAACATTACGTCCTTTTGGTCCTAAAGTTACTTTAACAGAATTTGCTAGTTGATCAGCACCAGCTTTCATCTTAGAACGTGCTTCTTCATTAAAAATTATTTGTTTAGCCATAATTATATTATTTTAAATTTATTTATTCAATTACTGCTAGTAAATCATCGTGACCTAAGATTTTATATTCTTGGCCTTCAACTTTGATCTCACTACCACCGTATTCAGAAAATACTACTTTTTGTCCGACGGATAATTTAAGAGCGATTACTTTTTCACCAGTTCCTATGGCGATAATTTCACCCTCTTGTTTATTTTTTTCATTAACAGTATCTGGCAAAATAATACCTGATTTTGTGGTTTCTTTTTTAGGTAATGCCTTGACCACCACACGATCTCCTAGAGGTTTTAAGTTCATATATTTTTTTATTAAAATTAAATTAGCACTCTACATTTTAGAGTGCTAATAGTCTTTTGTCAAGCGAGTAAAATATATATTTTCCAAGCTAATAAATTCACTATGCTAATATTTATTATTTGCTTTTTTCTGACTAAGGCTAGCAAAAATTATTGCTACCATCATCCAACCAGCCCAAGTCGTCCAAAAATAATGATCGAATAAACCAATCACAATAAATGTGCTTAAAAACCAAAACCAATCCTCTGCTAAATAACGAGGCCAATATAAATAAATAAGATTAATTAATAATATAAAACCAACAATCCCAATTTCAGCTAAACTCAATAAAAATACATTATGAATAGGTTGCACTTCATAAGCTGGCTGACCTGCGGTCAAATTTTTATAGGTATTTAAACCCAAGCCTTGTCCAAACGCCAACTCATAAGGACTATGCCAATCTATCTGCTGCCAGCTAACTAATCGTTCAGTGGTAGATTTTACTTCTAGCCTCTGACTCGGTTGCAATCTAGACATCCAAGCACCTGGAAATAAAAAATGTGTAGCTACAAATATAATGCTAGATAAAATAATTAATTTAACTGTCACTGAAGTGACTAGACGTCTTTTTTTTCTTAAAGACCAAATAAAAATTATTAATAAACTAATTGCCAAAGCTAAAACGGCGCTACGAGAAAAGGTTAGAAACAAAGAAAATATAATAATTGATTGACTAACTAAAACTAACACCAATTGAACAAGATATTTTTTAATTTTTTTTCCTTGCCAGTTTTCTTTTTGGGCTAGTCTATAAATATTCACCCACCACCACAAGCCAGCTAAAGCTGCCAAGCACAAAAATCCACCTAAGATATTTGGATGTGGCAAAGAGCCATAAACTCTCAACATACGACTTAAGCCATGCTCTACTACTGCTGTTCCTAAACTAGCGGGCAGGTGTTCTGCTATGCCTAGCCATTTATTAGCTAATATCTGTTGTTGCATGGTCTGCCAAATAGCCAAAAGTCCTTGAACTACTCCGCTAACTATTAATGTGCTAGCTAATATCTTTTTTGACAACTGCTTTAACAAAAATAAAAAAAGTATCGTCAGTGCCATTAGAGCTAAATAATATATAGCCACTTCTGGTAATGCTCGCCATAAATGAATGACCCAAAAATAAACTAAAGTAAGTGCGAATAATCTACTACGATAACTATTAAAAAGATTTTTAATTTTTAATTTATCTTTTTGGGCAAAATAAAATATAGCCGCCAATACCAAAGTGATCATATTAGCATATAAGCCCAAACGTCCATATTCCCATACACTATCAGATAATTGTTGCTGATAAAAAATCCACCTAGTCTGCCAAGGCAATAAAAAAATAGTAAGCACTAAAAATATTTTGAATAATTTATTTCTCATTTGTTTTATGTTCGTTAGAATTAGAAACTAATTTATTATCTAATAGATCATGTAAACGATTACGCCATTTTTTATAAAATAACTCTCGACGATCATTGGAGTGAAATTTTAACATCTGATCATTTACAATCACCCTTGTGTCTACATTAATTAAAGTTTGTAAATTACGACTAATAATTTTGGATTGAATTCGTCGATAAGTAGCATTAAAAAACCGTCCGAACAATGGTGGATGCAATATAAAGCCCAGTGCTTTAGCTATAAAACGAGACCAAATATTTGATTTTACTTCTTTAACAAATTGGTTAGCATAAGCATTGGGTAAATGTTGTTCAGTCCATTGATTCGCTGCCAAAAAATCATTATAAGTATTATCGACGTTGTATACCGGCAACAATTGACGAATCCAGTACGGTGAATAAATATCATTATTATGCATCATGATTCGTCTAATATCTAAATTATCTTCGCTAATAAAAAAACTCAAACAAAAAGCATCCTTACTATCTTCGTATGTAGGTCTCATGCCAAAAATATACACCAACAAAATAGTAAAAAATCTAACTAACCAAATTTTATTTTTAGCAGTAATTATAAAAAAATCAATATCACTTTCCTCGCCAGTATTGCTATAAGCTAAAGTATTACAAATGGCAATCATTTTTATAAATGGCAAATATTTATAAATACGTACTAGGCGTAAAGCGCGAGTAAATTTTCTTTCAGCTAAATTATTATGGTGCTTACGAATGATATAAGTATATTCACGACCCTTTAAAGACCAAAAAGCTTCTGTCCTGACAATTTTATCAGCCAAAAAATCACTATTTTGTAAAATATTTCTAACTTCTGACAAAGGCACCTTACGTCCTGGACGATATAACCACTTCCAAACTTCCTCTGCAGTTAGCGGAAAATTAAAAACATCAAAAAAAGCAATGGTTTTTAAAATAGATGATTCAATTTCTTGTTGCATAATAGGTATATCTTAAACAAAGATCTGATTTTTTACAAGTTTATTGATTTAATAAATCAATCTACAAAAAAGCTCCAGATTTTCCGGAGCAAACTATTTTAATATCTACTTTTTCTTTTTAGCTGCAAACATCTGGGCTAAATATTGTCCGGTAAAACTTTTCTTTACTTTAGCTATATCTTGAGGCGTACCTTCAGCTACTAAATATCCGCCCTTGTCTCCTCCTTCTGGACCCAAATCTATTACCCAGTCAGAACTCTTAATAACATCAAGATTATGTTCGATCACTAAAACCGTATTACCTTTATCAACTAAACGATGTAAAACTTCTAATAATCTTTTGACGTCATCAAAATGCAAACCAGTAGTTGGCTCATCTAAGATATGTAATGTTTTGCCAGATGAACGACGAGATAACTCAGTGGCTAATTTTATGCGCTGTGCTTCTCCACCAGACAAAGTTGTAGCTGATTGACCTAGTTGAATATATCCCAAACCAACATCATGAAGGGTTTTTAATTTATTGTGAATATTCGGCATGTTAGCAAAAAAATGCATCGCTTCTTCTACGGTCATACTTAATACTTCTGCAATATCTTTACCTTTGTAATGAATTTCTAAAGCTTCATTATTATAACGCTTACCGTGACACTCTTCACACTCTACATAAACATTTGGTAAAAAATTCATCTCAATCTTAACTACACCATCGCCCTGACAAGCTTCACAACGACCACCTTTAACATTAAAACTGAAACGACCCGCTCGATAACCACGAATCTTTGCTTCTGGCAAAGCAGCGAATAGATCTCTGATATAAGTAAAGACACCTGTGTAAGTAGCTGGATTAGATCGTGGGGTACGGCCAATTGGAGATTGATCAATATCAATCACCTTATCAACGTGCTCTAATCCTTTGATCATTTTATGAGCAACTGGCTTATCCTTGGCTCGATAAAAATGTTGTTTCAATGCTTTGGCTAAAATCTCTGTCATTAAAGTTGATTTACCAGAACCCGAAACACCGGTGATGCTAATAAATTTACCCAAAGGAAAGTTAACATCAATCCCTTTTAGATTAAAAGCACTAGCGCCAATGATTGATAGAGATTTTCCGTTTCCTTTGCGATGTTTTTTTGGTATTGAAATAGAACTAATTCCAGATAAATATTTTCCAGTAAGTGACTGCTTTGCTTTTTTAATAGTTGCTGGCGATCCTTGAGCTACTAACTCACCACCATGCTTACCAGCTCCTGGTCCAATGTCTATAACATGATCAGCTGCTAAAATAGTTTCTTCGTCATGCTCAACTACAATAACCGTATTACCTAAATCACGTAAATTTTTTAAAGTTTCTATTAACTTAGCATTGTCTCTTTGATGCAAACCAATAGATGGCTCATCTAAAATATATAAAACTCCCATCAAAGAAGAACCAATCTGCGTAGCTAAACGAATACGTTGCGCTTCTCCACCAGATAAAGTACTAGCTGAGCGATCTAAACTAAGATAACTCAAGCCTACATTATTTAAGAAAGATAAGCGTTCTTTTATTTCTTTTAGTATTTGGCGAGCAATAATTAATTCTCTTTCGGTAAATTTTTTATCTAAACCTGTAAACACTTTTTTCAAATCAGCAATGGTCATTGCAGTCACCTCGGCAATATTTAAATCTGTTACCGTAATACTCAAAATTTCTTTTTTTAATCTTTTACCCTGACAGGTTTCACAAATAGTAACCCGCATGTAACGCTCAATTTCACTACGAATATAATCTGAATCAGTTTCACGATAACGACGCTGTAAATTTGGCACTACACCTTCAAATCTTGTCTTATAATCTCCACCAAATTTATCGCCAGGCGTTTCTAATTGATAACGTTCGTCTCCTGTGCCATGTAAAACGATATCTAATTGTTTTTGAGTTAACTTTGATACTGGAACGCTAATAGAAAATTTATTTTTCTTGGCTACTAATTCCAAAATTTTAAAATACCATGTTTGGTTAGCGGCTGTTCTAGACCAAGGACGAATTGCTCCTTCAGCTAAAGATAACCTTTTATTAGGAATTACTAAATCCGAATCAACGATTAATTTATGTCCTAAGCCAGTACAATCTGCACAAGCACCATGTGGACTATTAAAAGAAAAGTTACGAGCCTCTATTTCTGGAAAACTAACCTCACTATGCACTGGACAAGTAAAATGTTCACTAAAGTGCAAATCTTTATCTTCTTTGGGAATATAGATAGTAATAAAACCATTACCTAAATCTAATGCCGTCTCTAAAGATTGTAATAATCTACTTCTAGTTTCACGACTACCATCACGACGTAAACGGTCGATGACAACTTCAATGGTGTGTTTTTTTTGCTTATCCAAAATAACCTCTGCTAATTCATCAAAAGTCATAATACTGCCATCCAAACGTATTCGACGATAACCAGCTTGTTTCATGCGTTCAATAATTTTTTTATGCTCACCTTTTTTATCTCGAATTACTGGTGCCAATAACATAAAATCTGTTTCAGCTGGTAGTTTCCAAATTTTTTCTGCTACTTGATTAATAGATTGTTTGACTACTTCCTGATCGCAAATATGACAATGTGGTTTGCCAATTCTAGCATACAGCAAACGTAAATAATCATAGATTTCCGTTACCGTACCAACAGTTGAACGTGGATTACGTGAAGAGGTTTTTTGGTCAATAGAAATTGCTGGACTTAATCCTTCAATTTGATCAACATCTGGTTTATCCATTAAACCTAAAAACTGCCTAGCATAAGCTGACAGTGACTCGACATAACGACGCTGACCTTCAGCGTAGATTGTATCAAAGGCTAATGATGATTTGCCTGATCCAGATAAACCGGTAATCACTACAAATTTATCCCGTGGGATTTTGACATCAATATTTTTAAGATTATGCACTCTTGCTCCCTTGATAACAATATTTTTTGACATATGCCTTTTAAAAATTATTTATTTACTCCGCCTTTGGCGGGCTTAATAAGCTAAATACAATCGTGAGAAATGATAACACGGAAATTTCAATGTGTCAAGAACTAAAAAGTAAATAAAAAAAGACCGTTGTCTTTTTCATCTAGGTTTGCCCGGGGAAAATCCCGATGTGGGTTTGCCTTGAAATCAGCCTCCTAAGAGACTAAAATTCGTCGATGAATAGACAACGATCGAGCCGTCAATTTCCAGTCAGCTATCACCGACTTTGCTTGCAACGAAGCATAGCTTCGGCAGGGAAATGACAACCCACGGATGTACCGATATTCATATCCTAATACTTTTTATTAAATAATGCAAGAAAAAATTATTCTTTGAAATTTTAACTATTTCTGTTATAATATCATTAGATAATTATGTATCAAATTAAATTTTATCCGCATAATTAATCACATTCATTAATGTCAAAATTAATAAAGAGATTAGATACTATGTTACATAAAAAAACAGGCCTATTTTTATTACTAGGGGGATCTTTAATCTCTTTCTTTATTTTCTATCCTAATGCTAAGGCAAATGAGGTCTTGACTGATACAGACTTTAGCGCCTCAGCAGATTCTGCTGCTTTGCGCACCAATGGTGGCGGACAAGATTGGTATGAAAGTAGAGCTGATTCTGCTCCTAATGGACCAAACCAATTAACTCTAGATGAAACTACTATTGGTAGCAATAGTACTAAAAAAGCAAAACTCACTGGAGACGCAACTTATAACGCTTATTTATCTCAAGAATTTTCATCTATCCCAACAACCTCTTTTACAGCTCAGTGGGATATATATGTAGACTCAATTACAAATATTGCTAATCCAGATAGAACTGGTTTATCTCTCATTGGCTACGATGGAGATACGTCTGATGGTCCAAACTCTACTAATGATGACCGCTGGGCATATATAGCTTGGGAAAAAGTCGGCGGTGGCGATACAGGTGCGGTAAGTTTGACCTACCGTGATAATAATGATGGCTGGACCACCTTTTCGGTAGCTAGCTCTACTTTAAGTTTAGATACATGGTACACCATCAAGGTTGTTGGCAACGTCACTGCTGACACTTATGATATTTATGTTGATGATATGCTAGAAGCCTCTGGTGTTACAGCCCGTAATCCATCAGCTACGCCTTCCCATATTAGTTTCGCTTCTTGGAATGATGCTGTTGGCACATTTTATGTAGACAATGTCACACTTGATGACGGTGTTGGCACAGTAGCCTTAGCTCAAAATTCTTTCCGTTGGTATGCAAATACAGACGCTATTACACCTACTGACCCATGGCCATCTGGTGGCACAGACTTGGCCGAAGATACTAATGTTTCTGCAACTTATAAACCGAGCGACGAAGATATCATGCGTTTACGTATGTCTATTCAAGATGGCGGCGCTCAATTAGACGCTAGTAATAAAACTTTTAAACTACAATTTGGTACGGGCGGAACTTGCTCTTCAGTTAGTAACTGGCAAGATATAGGCACTATGGCCTCAACTACCGCTCCCTGGCGAGGATACAATAATGCCTCAGTAGCTGATGATACTACTATTAGTTCTCTAGTATTATCTGGATCTGACGTTGGCGGAACTTATGAAGAAGAAAATAATTCTGCCACTAACCCTAATGCTATTGATGTTGGTGAAGATGGAGAATGGGATTGGGTTTTACAGGCCCACAATTTAGTTGATGAAACAAATTATTGTTTCCGTATGGTTGAATCTGATGACACAACTCTGGACACATACACCAATTATCCACAAGTAATGAATAGCGCTACTACATTTGACGCATCCTTTGAAGGTGGTAATGGTGAAAATTTTGTCAGAGTCGGTAATGCGGTTTCCTTTGATGGAGAATTAGACATCGGTGGTGGTGGTTATGCAAAAACAACTTGGTTTTATTTTTCTATGGACAATGTCCTAGGTGATACCATTGCCTTTACTATGGAAAATGCTCGTGGAGCTAATACAGAAACCAGCACCTGGACTGGTAAAAGACCATTTTATTCTTATGATCAAGAAACTTGGTATCCAGTAACCAATGATGGCACAGACAATAATCCTGCCTTTGACTGGAATGCCCCTGGAAACTCTGAAACCTTTACCCAAGACACAGTTTATATTGCTTATGGTATTCCTTATACATACACTGACGCACAAACGGATATTACTCGTTGGGAGCTCTCTCCTTTTGCTTCTTCAACGGCCACGTTAGGCACAAGTGTTCAAGGACGTAATATACATCTCTTAACTTTTGAAGATACAAATTCACCAATTGCTTATGCTGACAAAAAAGTAATGTGGGTAGACAGTCGTCAACATCCAATGGAGGTTGGCGCTAGCTACCACGCTCGTGGTGTGGTAGATTTCTATATCGATGCAGACAATCCAGAAGCAGAAGTATTTAGACAAGGCTGGATCTTGAAAATAATTCCTGACTTAAATGCTGACGGAATGTACCTAGGTCAAACTAGGGCGAATGCTAACGGTTATGATCTTAATCGTGAATGGAATGCTGTTGGCCCAAATGTCGGTACAGAAGAAGCTGAGGTATACCTAGCTCACAATGCCATGGAGACCTGGACCAATGCTGGAAACTCTATTGATATATTTCTAGACATGCATACTAAATCTTCAGCTGCGCCTGGTGCCTTTTATGGTGGTAGCATTAATACCGAAGTAGTGGAAGACGGCATAGAAATATTAAGTAATATGCCTTTGGCTAATTTTTTACCTGGTAGCTACTGTGTTGATGTGGTCAATTCTAATTATGGCGCCCCGGCATACACTGTAGAAGGCCCTGATGTACGTTGGGATGCTGATAATCACCCAACTAAGGCCAACACTGAGTCTTGGGGACGAGTTTGGGCAAAAGAAGCCGTAACTCAATTTGAAACTAATGCAAAAATATTTTCTTTCCACGAAGAGTTACAAGGTGATGGCCCAAGTAGCGCTACACAAACTTTGGTCACTGCCCCTGGAAAATTCCATGCAGTTTTTGACGAAGCAAAAGGTGGTGCAATGACTTATTGGTATGACATTGAAAATCAAACTACACATGGTACACAATTAGGTGATCTGACAAATGGTGTAGATAGAATCATTTGGGATGATGGTACAAATCGTAATTTAGCAGACTCTACCTCAGTAGCCACCTCCTCTACATATTTAGCTGGACCGGTGATTCTCAAAAGAACTTATAGTGGTACATTTGCTGGTGTATCTGATTATGATTACACTCTGAGTAAAACTATTTGGGAAGATGGCCGTATTTGGAATAGTTTTGCTTTGACAAATAACACTGGCTCAACAGTTGATTGGGCTGATATGAGTTTTTATAACTCACTTACTAATACAAACTTTACTTTAGATAGAGATAATGATGATGACACACCGACTCCTGGTACAGATAACTGGTGGGCTCAAATTGGTGATGGTGGTAGTGGCATCAAAGCAGTAATTGCTAACTATTTTGTCAGCCAAACTGGTGGTTGGGTTTATGATACCCATGCCTCAGCAGCTGGACCTCCAGGTACTACTTATTATCAAGATGCTGATGGTCCAACTCAAAATGACGGTGAAACTATCACTGTAAATTGGGTCCAACAAATTGGATATGACAATGATATTTTAGCTAATGAAGCGGCTATTGATGTTTATAGCGATGATATTGCCAATCCAGACACTCCTACTGCTACCAAAGGAACATTTACTGAATTTTCAGCTGCTGATGGTGGTTTAAAATTTGCTGCCTCTTCAAATAAAGCAGTTTTCACATATACCAATGCTGATTCTTATACCAAAAAAAAGCCAGCCTTTATCTTAACCAGCTATGCCGCTAATACAGCACCTACCTTAAAAGTAAATGGCAGTTTCTTGGACAGTGAATCCGGCTCAGCTCATGCAACTTCAACTCACATTGGCACAAGCTACACTTCATTTGTAGATAAAGATAATAATATTGCTTATATTCAATATCTAGGTGATGTGTCTAGTAATGTAGAAATACAAATAGGCGCCAACTTACCTACCAGCGCTCCAAGTGATGCCAGCTCAGTTATTTCAACTTATAATTCCGATATCCAAATTACTGTTACCTGGACCGATAACTCTGATGATGAAGATGGATTTATTATACAACGTCGTGATGATACTGGCTCTGGTTGGGGATCTTACACACAAATAGGCACAGTGGATGCTGATGTGACAATTTTTGTAGACAACGTAGCAAATAATGCTAGTAATCCTCCAGCTGCTAACGAAAGATATCAGTACAAATTAATTGCCCAAAATATTATTGGT
>JABIAL010000003.1 GCA_018653315.1 bacterium | reverse complement strand
GATGACATGATCCTTTTACATTTTTTCAGCTTTTAAGGAGTCGCTAGCTGATCGCCTGACGAACCACTTTCTGCAACGTAGCAATGCTTACTGGCTTGACCAAAAAATGCACCTTGTACTTAATGCAATTAAGTATCAATTCAGCGCTTGGCTCTCCGGTAGACAGTACCATCCCCATAGGAAGACCCTCTTTCTCTTCTAGCTTACGCAACATTTCAATAATTTGGATACCGTTAATGCCGGGCATGTTGTAGTCTGTGATAACACAACTAATACCGTGTGTTCTTACAAGATCAGCTATAATGTCAAGTGCGCTATTAGAATTACTCATGTCTACTAATAAGACACGCACATTAAAACCTGCCCTCTTAAGTGTTTCTTTATAGACATCGACGATACTTTGCTCATCATCTATAATCAACACTGTTGCTTTTTTTGCAGACGTACCCATGACGTCCTCCTTATTTTTATGATTTTTATTGAATGAGCCATGACCCTATTAGGCCCTCCTCAGCCTATTAGGGGTTTACAATTTATAATCTATACCATATAATACAAAAGATGTCAATAAATAAACAAGGCAAACTAATAATCATACTAGGCCCTACGGCTTCTGGAAAGTCTGATTTTGCTGTAAGATTAGGCAAAAAATTTGATTCTGAGATCATTTCTGCTGACTCTCGTCAGATATATAAATCATTAGACATTGGCAGTAATAAAATCACCAAAGCTGAAAAACAAGGCATTAAACATTATGCTATTGATATTGTAAATCCTGATCAAAATTTTAGCTTACATGACTGGCAACAAAGTGCTTTTAAGCTTATTAAGAAAATATTTAAAAATAAGAAACTAGCAATGCTAGTCGGTGGCACCGGATTATACCTCTCCTCTATCTTACAAAATTACGAACTGCCAGCTACTGATAAAAAGCTAAGAGCTAAACTAAATAAACTAGACTTAAAACAATTAGTGACTAAATTAGTAAAACAAGATCCGGATGGCGCTAAAAAAATTAATTTACAAAACAAAGTTCATGTAGCTCGTGCCTTAGAATACGCTATTGCTCATAAAGAAAATTTTAAAGATGCTCAAAAATCTAGTGACTGTCCATATGATTATTTAATTTTTGGTTTAAAACAAGATACAGAAAAATTGTATGCCAAAATTAATAAACGCGTTGATCAAATGATAGGCAAAGGCTTAGTAGATGAAGTGAAAAATATTTATCAAAAATACCCAGATAAAAATATGCCCGCACTAAGTGGAATTGGTTATCAAGAGATTATTCAATATTTAGAAAACCAATCATCCCTAGAAGAAGCAATAGAATTAATCAAAAAAAATACACGCCATTATGCCAAGCGACAAATGACTTGGTTTAGACGAATGGAAAAACAAGGCTTTGAAATACTCTGGAATAAAGACATTGATCAAGCCTCAAAATTAATTACAAAATTTTTAGCCAAATAAAAAACCGCACTAAGGCAGTTTTTTATTTATATTTTTTCTTTGATAATTTCCTCTACTTTTTTAGGATTGGCCTTACCCTTGCTTTCTGCCATCACTTTACCAACAAAAAACTTTAATAAAGCCTCTTTACCAGATTTTAACTCTTCTACTTGTTTTGGATACATCATCAGTATCTTAATCACAATATCACTCAAGGTACTAACATCGTCTATTTGGGCTAAATCTAGCCTCTCAGCAATATCTGAAGGGTCCTCTCCTGTCTTAAACATTTGAGCTAAAATAGTGGTCGCTGCTGAAGAATTTATTTTTTTCTTATAAACCAAGCTTAATAACTCAGCCATGTTTTCTGGAGTTATTTTTAATCTAGAGAAATTAAAATTACTACCCAATAAACCAAATAATTCGCTAGACAACCAATTATAGGCAAGCTTAGCTAGTTTGTCTTTATTTTTTTCCCAAGATTGTTCAGCATTTTTATTTTCACCTTCAGCCTTATAGACCCAAGCCCGTAAATCAGACAATGTTTGTTCATAAAAATTTGCCCAATTTTTTTGAGCTACCAAAACTTTAGCGTCTTTCTCTGTTAAGCCATATTCTGTGGCTAAGCGAGCTTGTTTAGCGTGTGGTAATTCTGGTAATGAGCTTTTTATACTTTCTAGCAGCTCATCACTAATTTTTAATGGCAATAAATCTGGCTCCGGAAAAAAACGATAATCACTAAAGCCTTCTTTAGTTCGTTGTTCAACTGTCTCTTGTTTGGCCTCATCCCAGCCACGAGTAGCTGTAAATTGTGGTGGTGTATCGGCTTGCCATAATTCTTTTTGACGTTTTTCTTCAAACAGCAAAGCTTTTTCAACAGCCTTAAAAGAATTTAAATTTTTTACCTCTGTTTTATGATAAAGCTCAGTGTCCCCTTTTGGTCGTAAAGAAATATTAGCATCCACTCGCAAATGTCCTTTTTCCATATCAGCATCAGATACATCCAAATATCTAGCAATTAATCTTAGGTCCTGTAAAAAAGATTTTGTCTCAGCAGGGCTTCTAAAATCTGGATCCGTCACGATTTCAGCTAGCGGTGTACCTGCTCTATTAAAATCTACTAAAGTTTGTCCATCTTTGTGAATATTTTTTCCAGCGTCTTCTTCCAGATGCAATCTCTCGATACCAAAACGATGTTGCTTGCCATCTGTCTCTATAATCAGGTGTCCATCTTCGGCTAGCGGCTCATCAAATTGAGAAATCTGATAACCTTTTGGTAGATCTGGATAAAAATAATTTTTGCGATCAAATTTTGAATATTGATTTATTTTACAATTTAAAGCTAGGGCCATTTTCATCCCAAATTTTACCGCTGCTTCATTTACAGTGGGCAATGTTCCGGGATGACCTAAGCAAATTGGGCACACAGTAGTATTTTGCTTTTGATTTTCTCCATCATTGGAACAACTACAAAACATCTTGCTTTTAGTTTTTAACTGCAAATGTATTTCCAGTCCAATGATTGTTTCAAATTTCTGCATAACTAAATATGTTTTTCTAAAATCTCTACAACTTTTTTTTGAATATCTTCTCTGGAAGCAATATTCCCATCACCACCTAAGCAATTAATTTTTAACCAATTGTATTTTTTAGCTACATACTCTGCCGCTTCAATAGAATCTTTCATGTGATCTAAATCTTGCTCATGAATATCTTGCTGACCACCATGCTTATGCTCTTGTAAGGCTAATTTTTGAGCCACTGCTGGATCCAAATATAAGAATAAAATAATATCTGGTTTTGGTATATTAAAAATTTCAAACTCTAAATTTTCTAACCATTTTAAAAATTTTTCCCTCTCTGCTGTGTCTTTGATTTTGCCACTTTGATGAATCATGTTTGAGCTAACATATCTATTACTCAACACTATCTTACCTTCAGCTAACCATTGAGAGATTCTTTTAGAAGCTGCATAACGATCACAAGCATAAAAAATAGATGCCCGATAAGCACCAACTTCTTTTGGTGAACCATAGGCGCCATTTAAATACTCTTCAACTAAAGCAGCTGACTTCTTACCATATTGGGGAAAGTCCGCAATCTCTACTTGGTGACCATCTTTTTCTAATTTTTCTTTAAATAATTTTAATTGGGTGGTTTTTCCTGAACCATCCACTCCATCAAAAACAATAAATTTTCCTGATTTCATAGCTAAAATATAACATAATTAGAGCAATAAAAAAAGACCGGGAAAACTCATTTCCCGGTCAAATGTTACTTGTTCGCAATCTTCAGATAACAAGCTCGACATAAGGCCTCATATGCATCTGCACCACCAACCAAAATCTTGTCATCACTATCAACTGTGCGGTGACTGAATGAAGCGTCTTCACCACATTGAGTGCAAATAGCATTGAATTTCTTACCTTTATCAGATGCTACCCAAAATTCTGGAATGCCAGTAAATGGTTTTCCTTCGAAATCCCTATCTAAAGCCGCCACAAATACGGCCTTGCCTTTGTTGGCCCATTTCTCAGCAAACTCAACCAATGACATTTCTGTAGTATCTAGAAACTGAGCCTCATCAATGCCAATGACATCAACTTGATTAGCTTCCAGCCAATTATCTGCATCCTTCACTGATGCGATGTTCTGAGAATCAAAAGTTAAGCCATTGTGTGAGGCTGCCTTATCTTGAGAATACCGCTTATCTTTCAATGGTTTAAACAAGACAACTTTGTATCTAACTTTGTAGCGATTTAATTCCCGAAACAATGCTTCTGTTTTACCAGAAAACATTCCTCCTGAGAAAAAAACAATACTACCGCCTTTAGCTGTACTCATAATCTTCTCCTCTCTTATATTTTATTGAACAATTTTTAATTTATCGATTATCTCCATCTCCAGTGATTTTATTTCTGGCTTGTCTAGAAAAAAGTTTCTCCAAATTCTTGGCTGCTACTTCACTCAGATCTAAACCAAGCTCTGTTGCTGTTTGTGATAAATACCACAAAACATCTCCCAATTCTTTTTCTATCTCAGCTTTCTTTTCATCAGAAACAACGCCATTATTATCTCTCAATACTTTTTTTATTTTTTCTGCTACTTCTCCGGCTTCACCATTTAAACCTAAAACAAAATAAGGTAAAGCGAAATCCCATTCTTTATGTAAAACTGTTTTTTGAGATTCTTCTTGATATTTTTTAAAATCCATATTTTATTTTGTTAGTTCTACAAATTTATATTTTAAATCGTCTATCTCGCAAATTTCTTCTTTGATTATTTTATTAAATTCAAAATAATCTGGAAACCAAGTATCAGCTTCATATTCTGCATCGATGATTGTTAAATATAGTTTATCAGCAAGCGGTAATACTTGTTTATAAATTTCTCCACCACCGATAAAAAATATTTCATCATCTTTATCTCTAGCAAATTTTAAGGCTTCATCTAAATTATTAAAAACTTCACAATCTTTAGCTTGGAATTCTGGATCTTTAGATAAGACAATATTTATTCTGTCAGGCAAAGCTTTGTTAATAGCTAAATAAGTTTTCCTGCCCATGATTACGGGGTGTCCAGAAGTTATCTTTTTAAAACGCTGTAAATCTTCAGATAAATTAACTAATAATTTTCCATCTTTAGCCAAGGCTCTATTTCTATCAATGACAGCAATTAAACTAATCATTACTTCATTACAATATCATGCTCACCTCTTTTTACATCAAAACGACCGGGATCTTTGTCTAAATGCAATTTCAAACCAAATTGTCCGAATTCTTTTTCTAAAATCTGTGCCATTTCAGTAGCTCGTTTCTGTAAAGTTGGATGTACAAAACGAGTAGCTCTAAGCTCTACCAAATAAACCAAGGCTGATAAGTCACCAGTTATTCTATTTGGTAAATTATAACCCATGGCTGTGTAATATTGTGCTTCGACTGGACTAATATTCAAATTTTTTATTTGTTCTTCTTGAGTTTTAATCAGCCCTTGTGCTTTGGTACGCCATTCTTCTGGTAAAGCATCTAGATAAAATTGTTCTAAACCATGCTCAGTAGTCAATAACGGCATACGTTGAGTAACTGCTCGATGTCTTTGAATATCACGAAACGATCCAAAGTCTAGCATAAAGCCAAATTGTACTGTACCACATTCTGCAATGAATTTTGGTAGCTCGGTTTTAAATGGACGAGTTTCTAAAATATGCTTGTATTTATTTAATAGCTCTGTATTAACACTATTATGTAATAATTTTGTTTCAGGAAAATTTTCATGAGTAAAATAATAATCACCTTGCATCCATTCTTTATTATAATTTTCTGTAGTTTCAAAAAGCTCATGACTAAAAGAACTTGGATAAACTTCCTGTAAAGCTTCTTTTAATTTTTCAACCACTTCCCTGACTTCTTCCAAAGGATGATGACGAAGCAAGGCCATTTTGTCAGCCACTTGTCTCATATTACTATGCCAAGCAATGTTAGTAGACGCCCCAGCCGGTAAATATCCGCGTAATATGTCAAAAGCACGAGCTGCAATCGCTTTCTCGTAGATTATTTCTTTCTCTCCTTCTTGCATAGAAAATTGCTCTTTCAGATGTTGCTTGACTGGCTCCATGGCATCTAAATAAAACTTACGCCAATTTTCTAAAATTTCATTTGATTCTTTACTGCCAACCGGATCGATAAAGACTTGTTGAGAAAAATCTACATATCTAGTTGAAGCTTCTTGCCCGCTATACAAAGGCCAATCTTGAATAGCCTTAGCGACCAACATTGAGATACCTTCAATAAATAATGTAATGGTTCCGCAATCGCCGATGGACTTATGACCATAACCAACATAAAAATTAGCCATAAAATCTTCTGACCCTTTTTTAGCTAAAATTTCTAAGTGATGTTTAACACCACCAGTGGAACGAGAATGTAAAGCTTGGATCATGGCCTCTGATTCTGGACCAATCACTGCTCCAGTATCCAGCACCATTACCATGCCGCCGTTATCTAATTCTTTGACTGTATGTTTAAGTGAGTCTATAGACATAAATTTTATTTTACTAATTTATCTAATTGTTTTTTAAAGTCTTCTAAACTACTATTATTATTTATAATAATATCAGCTGCTTTCATGGTATCTAAAATAGTTAACTCTGTTTCTAGTTTGTGATCAGCTTCAAATTCTTCCCAAGTTTTTGTTTTATCATCTGGATTTTCACTACGACTGATTAATCGTTCGTAACGAATTTTCATATCAGCTTCGATAGAAGCCAATTTAAAATTTGGTAATTTACGCAAATATTTCACATCGTCCATTCTCCTGATTCCATCAACTATAATTAATTGAGATTTAGAACTGTCTACATCTTTAGCCATTACTTTGGCCATTAAATCTTGTCCAAAAAATTCACGCAGAACTGTAGAAATTCCTGACATATTATCACGTGAATGCTTCAAATATAATCTATCTAGCACATCTCGCAACATTGTTGAAAAACGAAAAGTCTCAGCATTATATTTTTCTTTAAAATGCTTAGCAGCGGTCCCTTTACCACAAGAGATGAGGCCAGTAAACCCTAAAATTATTTTTTCAGACATTTTTTAAATTATTTTTTTAACAAATCAAAAGCCTTTACAGCCATGCTCCTAACACTATTTGGTACATTATCCAAAACTAGCACCTCTTCTCTAGTAAGCCACTTAATATCTTTACTTTCATTATTTCTTATAAAATCATCATCTTTGACTGTAGCTAAATAATATAAACAATAATGATCATGATCTCCAACATTGTGTACATTAGCATGAAATGGAATGGCCAACTTTTCCAACTCATCTTGACCTCTTTCAACTTCTATATCGCTATATTGTAATAATTTTAAATCTAAACCGGTTTCTTCTTTTACTTCTCTTACTATAGCCTTATCTGGAGACTCATTTAGCTCAATATGTCCTCCAGGAAAAAGCCACTTATCTAACTTTGTATGCAACATTAAAAGAACCTTGTCATCAAAAACTATACAAGCGCCAACAGTTAGATCTAACTTATCTTGTGTTTCCATATATATTAAATAGTTTTATAAATTTTATTATACCTTGAAACTATCTCGTGCTCTTCTTGATCGTTCAAATTATGTAGTCCTGGCTGATCAAAACCATTACCTAATTTATTAATACAATAAGTTAATCCACCATAGACCAAATCCAACATTTTAGAAGGTACGACAGAATAACGAAAATTAATAGGCTCACCGGCATTAACAACAATTATTGTCTTATTATCAAATTTATATTCATCATAATCACCATATTTCTTGATGTTATTAGATAATTGAGTAAAATCTGATAAATCAAATTCCACCCTCTTTGAACTACCTGACACCAAAAATGTGTGACTAGATATATGCTTAAGTTCATTCTGACCAATAGCATGATCTGGATTACCTGTTACTCCTATGATGGCATCAAAATCTGAAAAATTTTTAACTACTTTATAATCAACACTAGCCTTCAATAACTTGATAGGATCTTTATCAAAAACTGCCAAATCTTTTACCAGTGGTTTCAAATACTTAGCCACTTGCTTGCCTATATTCCCAAATCCGACTACTAAAACTTTTTGTTTTGATAATACTAAAAAATTATTTCTTTTTAAAAAATATTTATACCCATCGATAATAGATTTAGCTACAAAATTATCTTCAATTCTTTTAATTTTGGACTGAGCTACTGATAAAACAGGCAATCTCTTCAAATTCACCTTTTGCCACCTCCAATGACCCTGGTGTGTATCTTCTACTATTCCCAAAACATTTGCTTGTTTATCCAAAAAATCTGCAACATCTGCAGTGTAAGCACCTATTTCTTCTATAATAACATTTGTCTTGGCATCTAAAACAGCTTGTTTAACTAAACTTGATATATCTGATAATTTTTCAGGAACAACCACGTCAAAATCCACCTTCAGGTCATTCGTAACTGTATCAATGCTTGAATAAGGTATGCCAATAATTTTATGTATTTTATATTTCTCTGCTAAAGATCTGATAAATGATAATCCAGCTTCGTGCAAATGATGAATAATAATTAAACCAACCTTTTCATTCTTTTTAATTAAATCTTCACACAATGGAGTAGATATATGCTCTTCGTATAATTCTGGAAATGGTGAATCTTGCCAAAATATTTGTTTGATAATATTCGAACTCATTTTTATTGATTTTTATACTGTTCTACTTCCTCATCAAAATACTCTAACTCTAATTTTGCTTCTTTAAACATTTCTTCACTTTCTGATCCGGCATGATATTTTTTTTGACAGAAAACTTTTTTGATACCACAATTTATAATCATCATGGCACAGGCCCGACATGGAGTCATTCGACAATACAAAGTAGCGGCATCTAAGCTAATTCCTAAACGAGCTGCCTGACAAATAGCATTTTGCTCGGCATGCACTGTCCGCAAGCAATGTTGGCTTTGGTGACCATCTTCATGGGTAACAGTTTTCATCAAATGACCAATTTCATCACAATGAGCAATGCCACGTGGTGAACCAACGTAGCCAGTAACTAAAATTTGCTTATCACGAGCAACTACACAGCCAGAGCGACCACGATCACAAGTGGCTCTTTGTGCTACGGTTTCTGCTATTTGCATGAAATATTCATCCCAACTTGGACGGACATATTTTTCTTCTGCCATAATATATTTTTATAAATAGTCTTTAGTTATTTTAACAGAATCTAAGCATATAAGTAAATCTTGACAATTCATCAAAATTTAGGTACAAACATATCACATGCGATCTTTTCACCACTAGTTTAAACCAGTAAAGAGGTAACAGAGATGCCAAACTTTCAACCAGCTCCCCAAACCCTTGAAAAATTCAAGACAGCCCTATTGGACAACATCGACATGCCCGAAGGAGACACTCGTATTCAAGACTTTGTCTTCGGCGATGGCTTGAGCCTTGATGATCTTGGCACCGACTCAATCGGCAAATTCGAAACCATCAATGTCCTGGAAGAAACCTGGGACATTAGCATGGATGATGAAGAGGTCAATGAGGCCAAGAATCTCGACGATATCTTGTGGCTGATCGCCTTCAAGATCAAAGAAACCGACGAGACTCCACTCTTCCTGCAGAAAGCCGATATAATACCAAAACGCTAACAGCCACCCCCTCACCCTGGATTTTGGGCGGACACTTATGTGCCGCCCTTTTTTATTTAAATATCTTTTAGCCTTTTCTCTAAAATTTTATAATTTGGAATCGTCTGTGAAACTAATTTCCAAAATCTAACTGAATGATTCATTTCTTTGAGATGACATAATTCATGGACAATAACACAATCGGACAATTCCGGCGCCAATAAACAAAGTCTGTAATTAAAATTAAGATTCTTTTTAGCCGAACAAGAACCCCAGCGACTCTTTTGATTACGAATTGCTATCCGATTGTATTTTAAATTATAAAATTGATTAAAATACTCTAAACGTTCAGTTACTAATTGCCGAGTTTGTTTTTTGTATTTATTTATTTCTGCAATACTGTGTTTGGTAGCAAAAATACTTGGTCGTAATTTCACGTCATCTAAATGTTTCAAAATCCATTTTTGACGACTAGCTAAAAATCTTCTGATCAAAAAAAGTGGATAGGTTTTAGCTGCTGTTAACACCAAAGAACCATCTGGCTCCATAGACAGACGAATATATTTTGCATATTTACGACGTTTTAGCTTAATATCGTAGATATTCTGACCAATTTTGAATTGTTTAACTTCCATTTTCTGATTTTTGCAGATTATTTTCTAAAACTAAATTTGCAGATTTTGTATAAGCTCGGGCCAAACCACCTTTTCCTAATTTAATTCCACCAAAATATCTAATCACAACGACTAGGCAATTCATTGCTTCTTTTTTTTGTAATAAAAATAAAATAGCAGAACCCGCTGACCCTGAAGGCTCTTTATCATCTGTGTATTTTTCTCTTAACACTCCATTTTCTTGAAAACGGTAAGCCCAGACAACATGACGAGCATCTTTGTATTCTTTTTTTAATTGCTCCAATTTTTCTTTAATCTCAATTTTGCTTGTAACAGAAAAAGAAAAGCCTAAAAACTTAGACTTTTTCTCTACTAATTTATCTTGTTTATTTTGATGTAAAACAAACATTATTGTTCATCAACAACTTTGTGATCTGATTTATGTTTTTGTGATTTACCATGAGGATGACACATACCAAACCAACAATCTAATTTTGACGAATTACGCTGCATCATATCTAATCCCATCAAAATAACTAAAACAGGAATAAGATATCCCCAAAATCCTCCACTAATAAACCCTGCTTCCTGTAATAGCCACAATGTACCAACTATTACAAATACTAAACCTAATGACATAAATTTTCTTTGTCACATATAATTTTAAATTAATTTTTTAAGCCAATTATCTAAAATATTTTTTAATTCTGCTATATGTCCTGGTTCACGAAAAGTATGTGGCGCATTTTTTATAATCTGTAGTTCTTTTTGTCCTGGCAAAGCTTCCAATAAAATCTGCTGATGCTTTAGTGGTGTACTAGTATCATTTTCACCAACAGCTAATAAAACAGGCATTGTTAATTGATTAATTTTTTCTAACAAATCATATTGCAATCTATCTTCCATGTGTGACCATTTCAAATTTTTCTCTACACCAGGCTTAGAATGACTCATCGACGTGTACCAGCCTGTGTTTTTCCACTCATCTAATTGTTCTTTTGGATGCACTTCTAAACTTAATACTCCAGATACAACTGAAGAAATCAGAGCCAAAGCCTTAACTTCACTTGGATAATTCTCAGCATATGAAGCTACGCACCCGGCTCCTAAACTATGCCCAGTCAAATAAAAAGACTCACTGTACCAATCTTGTTGTTTTGCCCAAACTATCACATCTTCTAAATCTTGATAATAATTTGTCACTGTCGCATCAGCGTAATCCCCATCACTTTCCCCTAAAGTATTCGTAGTGTCAAAACGAACAATGGTGCAGCTCACATCTTTAAAACTTTGAGCCATCGTCTCTATATGAGCTTGTTCTTTAAACCCACCTAGACCATGCATTACAAATGCTAATCCTTTGTTTTGCTTATTCTCTTCTACTATAACAGCGATTTTTTGTCCTTTTCTGTTCTCAATCTTAATTTTTTTCATGGTCTTATTGTACTATTTTGCCCTATTTTAAGCAAATAAAAACCCCGTTTCAATCACCGAAGTGATTTTAATGAAACGGGGCCCACAACAGCAAGAGTGGGTTTCATAGTATTACAAAGTACTGTTCACGGTCATGTAACCAATTTTGACCAAATTCTTCATCCAGCCAGTCTTGCCAGCTATTAGGAAGGTGATTGATCGCCCAGCCAATGTAGCCAGAAAAATCAGAATTATATACCAAAATATTAATATAAAACTCCTGACCTTCTTCTAGGTATTCTTCTGGGAACACAAAAGATTCATCACGTTCATCGATGAAGTAATCCTCAAACACAATCGGCACATCATGGTCAGTGCCGTCAATAACAACGCCGATAGGCCTAGTAGAATTACGGTTAATAACCGTGATCGTCTGATCAGAATCAGACTCTAGATCAAAAATTACTTTTACGCCAACTTCGTCAAATATAAACGGATGAATACCGCCGGTTGATTGCGATACTATTCGTTCTGAACAACCAGACAAAATTAAGAGCAAGAATATTAGAAAAAGTAAAAAAGTGGGATCACTTAACATTTTCCTACATATTTTTATTGCTCCTTTGCAAAAATGCTGCATGATATCACTCCTCTCTTTGCTTGTTTAAAAGATCTGTTAATATAGTAATATAACATAAATACTTAAAATTGTCTAGAGCAAACAAAAAACTTGCTATTCAATGGGCTACCTGCCTGTTTGCATCCATCTATCAATCAACAAGGAGGGCTGTCGATAATATTAAGATGCAGACAGATAGCCCGCTAAACAACAAGTCTGTGTGTCTCGCCAAAACTATAAATTTGTGCTAAGATCAGAAGCGTTTTCCAATACCTTGGGACACCAAATTATCATAAGCAAAATAGTTTGTCAAATGTGGAAAACTTATAATGTAGTATCACAGCCTGATACCGCTCATCAAACTTTAGCAATTTTAAATACCCCCCTCAAAAACAACAAAGGGGTGACTTTGTGGTGCTTAGAAAACAATAAAGAAATAAAAAACCACGCCGATTTACTACAAAACTGGCAAAAATATTTTGATTTACAACAAGAAATAATAGTTTGGCCAAACAATGAAGAGCCGAGCATTCAAATCTTGCAAGCTATTTATCAAAATAAGCATGCTGTTATTTTGACTACCATAAATAATCTAGAAACACCCATTGCTAATTGGCAAGCTTTAAAAGATAATAAAATTTCTTTAGAACTCGGACAAAAAATAAATCTAAATCAATTACCAGAAGATTTAACATCTTTAGGACTAGAAAGAAGTGAACAAGCTTGGTCAGATAATACTTTTAGTATCAAAGGTAGCTTAGTAGATATTTACCAAAACGAAATTATTTCTCGTTTCAATATTTGGGAAAATAAAATAGAACAAATTGAAACAATCGATCCCCTACAAATGGGGAAAATAAAAAAAGTAAAACAAATAGACATCTGGCCAACGCAAATAATTCACAAAGAAAGCTTAGCTAATAATTTACCGAATCATTGCTGGCTAATTTATAATCATAATTATCATGAATTTTTACAAAGCTTCTCTAATCAAAAAATAATCTTTGACCCATTAGCTAAAAAATCAGATCACACTCTGATTACAGAATCTTTGGATAATTTTCAGCTTAATTCAGAAGAAAAAATCAATTTTTTAAATAAGCCTAATCCAATGGGCTTTCTAAATCTTGCCAAAAATCTCGTGCTACTTTTAGATAAATTTCCGTAGTCTTAATACTTTGGTGACCTAATAATTTTTGAATATACCGAATACTCACTCCATTTTCTAATAAATGAGTAGCGAAACTATGTCTCAAACTATGACAGCTAACATTAATTTTAACGCCTGTTTTTTGACAAGCATGTTCAAATATTTTTTGCACACTCCTCTGATGTAAATGTGTTTTATCTTTTGCTCCTGCAAATAGATATTTCTGCTCCTCTGGTAAATCTATTAAATATTTTTTAATCAAATCAAGACTAAATTTACTTAGCAAAGTATAACGATCTTTATTCCCTTTGGCTTTATGAATAAACACAGACTTCTCATCCAAGTCTATCTCAGCTATTTTTAAAGTAACCACTTCTGAAACTCTCAAACCAGAACCATACAATAAGCTAAGAATGCATTGATGCTTTAAGTTTGCGGCGGCTGTAATAATACTTTTTATTTTCTGTTTAGACAAAATTTGTGGCAAATGTTTTTCTCTTTTTGGACGAACTATATTAAAAAACAGCCGCCGTTTGAGCACCTGCTGATAATAAAACTTTAAAGCTGAAATAACATTATTTAAAGAAGTGTTTGTATAGCCTTTTATTTTTAAAGACAAAAGATAATCTTTAATGTCTTGATTATTAATTTCCCTGGCAGATTTTTTGATAAAATCTAAAAATTTCTGATTGTGACTAAGATAAGCTTTTATAGTCCGCCTACTAAAGCCTCGAATTATAAGCTCCTGTGCTAATCTCGCTAAAGGATGAGTTCGTGGTATTAATTGATTCTTTTTTGATAATTTATTAGGCTCTTCAGACCTTTCAAAATCGCTTTTCATAATGACTTGTGATTAATAGTAAGGTATTTACACTTTGGCTGAAACTAGGTAAAATGTCAACAGGTGCACAAATACGGTGTT
>JABIAL010000038.1 GCA_018653315.1 bacterium | reverse complement strand
TGACATTAGTTGGACGAAGGTGAGATCGGTGATAGGGGTGAAGTCGTAACAAGGCATCCGTAGCGGAAGCTGTGGATGGATCACCTCCTTTCTAAGGAGATAGGTGTAATAGTTCTTCACGAGCTATTACAACAGTCGATTAGCTATTTTAATAGCTAATGGTCTAATTGAAAAATGGTCACTTTCTAGTTGTTAAGCAAATATTACCCCGCCCGCGTTACCGCGGGTGGGGTTTTCTATTAATTTAAAAGTAATGCTTTGGTATTGCCAAAAGACCGTTTTTCTGGTATTATTTTTTTGTTTATTATACAACAACATAAGGACATGTAGCTTCCGCCAAAGGCCGACAGGCAGCTGGTTACCTGCCTGTCGGCAGGCAGGGAGCACTACACTGATAATATAATATGACAATTTAAAGATTTTAAAACATGGACATGTAGCTCAGCTGGTTAGAGCACTACACTGATAATGTAGGGGTCGGAGGTTCAAGTCCTCCCATGTCCACCACTAGATTCGCTTATTGCTTCGCAAAAAAGCTCACTCGTGGTCGTCGGTGTTTGAAAGCACCTCTGACCAGTTTCTTTTATAGAATCGAGTGTCCTGAGCGAACGAAGTGAGTCGAAGGACATGAGGCAAGTCACTTCATTAACAATTTATTTTTGCAAGTATATTTTTAAACTTGCCACGGTAGCTCAGTGGTAGAGCAGAGGACTGAAAATCCTTGTGTCGGTGGTTCAATTCCTCCCCGTGGCACCATTCGACTTCGTTTCACTTCGCTCATGGTCTTCGACCAAATGAGTGAATATAGAAATCGTAGTCGAATGTCCTGAGTGAAATCGAAGGGCATTATCATATATCGGGGTGTGGCGCAGTTGGCTAGCGCGCGTCGTTTGGGACGATGAGGCCGGAGGTTCGAGTCCTCTCACCCCGACCATTAGTTTTAGCGGGTATAGTATAGTGGCTTATTATGCTAGCCTTCCAAGCTAGAGACGGGGGTTCGATTCCCCCTACCCGCTCCAAATTTTTGTAAAATAAAAAACACCCAGAAGGGTGCTTTTTTGTTAGAATAATTATTTTTTTAATCTCAATTCATGCATATAAATCATGCCTTGTTGAATACCGTTTATTGATTTGTGCAGCCATGTAGTTTTAATGTCGTAATTGAAATTTTTAGCCACAAGTGATGGATCGGTCAAGTCTCCACCGAGGCTAAATGATGGAATAATAATTACACCATCTTTATTTAAATATTCCGGAGCTTTCTTGAGAAACCTTTCAAATAATTCAGGAGGCATAATCATGCTAGCGGAAATTGTGTCGCCTGATGGCGGATTACCAGCGAAGAATGGAATCATCCATGTAATTACATCTGCTTTCTCTTTTATATTTTCAAACAAGTCTCCTTGAATTACAGAACAGATTTTATCAAGTCCAAATTTTTTTGCGTTATCTTTGGAATTTTCAACTGATGCTAGTGAGATATCGGACATGATTACTTTTTTAGCTCCGTGTTTAGCCATTACCACGCCCATTAAACCAGTACCCGAACCAATTTCAATTGCTGTTTTACCAAAAAATAGGTTATTGTGGTAAAACAAGTAATGAGCATGGTATCGTCCTGAAGCTAGAAAAGGATTCCAAACATTTTTTTTGATCATAAACCCCTTCAGAACGTCACCCTCTCCGCTAACATCATAATCAACCTCCAAATTTTCATGTTGATGTTTTTGCCACTGAGTCAGTACTATTTCTCTTTGTTTATTGTTCATCAATTTTAAACCTTCTTTATTAAGTGTTGTTTGCATAAATTTTTGATTTTTTACTCATATAATTCTTATTAATTTACCCTTCTATTATAGCCAACAGGAGTTAAACTGTAAAATCATCCACAAGGTGCTCCAGAACATTCGCCAATTATGGCGTTTTTTTGTATACTTAAAACAAGGTGAATGGCGAAGCCAGAGAGGGTGGCCTGGGCCATATTATTAAATAAATATTATTATGATAAAAAGTAATCAAACTTCTTATAATTTTGTGCCAGAAGCAGGTAGGCACACTATAAATCAATCTGTGGCTATACTTTGTGATGGAAATAATATTGAGATGAGCATACACGATGTTTCTAAAAATAAAAATACAATGATTGATTTTGATAAAGTTATTCCTAAACTATTGAGCGGTAGAGGTCTGAATAGATTGTTATATTTTCGTGAGGGGAAGTCTATCTCTTCCAAATTTGCGGAAAGATTACATGAAAATTATTACGGATCAGTGATACCATGTCATAAATCAGCAGACATACCTTTGACTATCAAGGCCACTCAACTGGCCTCGAAGGTTGATACTATTATAATAATGTCTGGAGATTCTGATTATGTAGATTTGGTGGCTCATCTAAAGGGAGAGGGAGTTAGAGTAGAAATAGCAGCTGTTAGAAAAACTGCTGCAAAAATATTGATCGATGAAGCGGATTATTTTTATGATATTACTAAGGAAGATTGGTTTGCGTATAAGGTTCCAAATAAGTATAGTAATAAAAAAAATCTAAAGTAAGCCTCTTATGAAAAAAACTATTTTAATAACAGGTGCTTCTAGCGGTTTTGGTAAAGATACAGCAATAGCTTTAGCTAAGCGTGGGCATAGTGTAATAGCTACTGCTCACACTGAAAGTCTGGCCCAAAAATTAGCTGACCTTGTTAAAGATAAAAAACTAAACATAGAAACCTTTAAGCTTGATATTACTTTGGAGAAAGACAGACAAAAGATTTTGCAGTATGATTTAGACGTTTTAATAAATAATGCGGCCACTGGGCAATCAGGTTCACTAGCCGAAATACCACTGGATAAAATAAAGGCTGATTTTGAAACTAATGTTTTTAGTTCTATAGCACTCAGTCAGCTTGCTTTACAAAAAATGATAGTTAAAGATGGAGGTACTATTATATTTGTTTCTTCTTTAGCCGGTAGAGTCACTATGCCATTTTTAGGATCGTATGCTATGACAAAATTTGCTCTTTCAGCTGGAGCAGAGGCTATGCGAACTGAGCTCTATAAGATAAGTAAAAATATTCATGTATCATTGATAGAGCCCGGTGCCTATCACACGGGGTTTAATCAAAAAAATATTGCTAAAAAGTACACTTGGATGGACCGGAAATCTTATTTTTATAAAATAATAGATAAAATCAAAAAAGAGGAAGAAAGATATTTTAAACTTACCGAATTAAAATCAACGAGAAGTATTGTCAGAAAATTTGTACAAGCCTGTGAGGCCACAAAGCCTAAGCTTAGATATACAGCTCCTTGGTGGCAGGCATTAGGAGTAAGAGTGTTGAGAGTATTTGGAAAATAAAAAATGGAGTAAGTTAAAAACAAGCTCTTTAGCTTGTTTTTTGGTATAATGAAATAAATATATTAATTTAGTGTAGTATATATAAATGATTGGAATTAACGAACAATCAAAAGATGAGGATATCGTCGAAGCTGTGCAACAGGGCCAAACGGAGTTTTTTGGTTTGCTAGTCACTAAGTATGAAAAGGCAATATTGCGTTATGCTTACAAATTTTTGTCACAACGACAAGATATTGAAGATTTAGTGCAAGATGTATTTGTTAAAGCTTATACTAATATTCAGAGCTTTGATCTTGAGCGTAAGTTTTCTTCTTGGCTTTATCGTATTGCTCATAATACTTTTATTAATGCTCTGAAGAAAAGAGATAAACAGCCATTATTGTTTTTTGATGCGGATACTTTGTTTCCTCATCCAATAGCTAAAGAAAAATCAGATACCTTGATTGATGAAAAACAAGTCAAAGCAATGCTAGATGAATGTTTGCAGAAGATTTCTATAAAATATCGTGAGCCATTAGTGCTGTATTATTTAGAAGAATTAAGTTATCAGGAGATTTCAGATATTATGCAGATTCCAGTTTCTACAGTCGGTGTCAGAATTAGACGCGGTAAAGAAAAGGTTAGATTATTATGTAAAGGTAAGGGATATGAATACAAATAAAACATTAGCAGATAAAATTCAAAAGAAGATTAAATCTGGTCAACTTAAGATGAAAACTAAGAGTTATTTTATATTAAGAACACTCTTAAGTGTGTTAGCTATCGTTTTAATATTACTAGCAAGTGTGTTTCTTTTGAGTTTTGTATTATTTATTTTACGAATCAATGGTATCTGGTTGATGCCCGGTTTAGGGATTAGAGGCTTGATGACATTTTTTGTTTCTTTACCATGGTTTCTAATTATTGTTGGTTTATTATTTTTATTAGCTTTAGAGTTTTTTGTAAAAAAATATACTTTTGCTTATCGCAAACCAGTACTTTATTCTGTTGTAGCTCTGATATTATTTGTCGGTTTATCCAGCATCTTGATAGATCGCACTTCTTTGCATAGTGGATGGATGCAAAAAGCTGGAAATAATGAGCTACCTTTGATGGGCAACATGTATCGTGGTTATAGACAAATGCGAGAGCATGATGCTTATGTAGGTGTTATCAAGAATATTGACCAAAATAGTTTTGAGTTAGTAGATAAAGATGAACAAGTATTATTTGTTAATATCACAAATCAAACTCGTATATTTAAAAGACAGGTATTACAAGAAGGAGATTTGGTGATGGTCATGGGAGAATTAGATAATAATAAAATAGAAGCATTTGGTATTCATAAAGTAGAAGAAGATTTTCGTATTAATTATCATCCTATGTTTAGGCATTTTTAAGAAATGAAATAAATTTTGTTTAGAGGTGTATTAATTAGTAGACAAAGAAACATAAGCTTATTTTCAAAAGTCTATTAATTAACTAATCCGCCAGAGGCGGAGTAAACAACAAAAATATGAAGAAAGAACTAGGATATTTAGCTATCGGTGCAGTCATAGCAGGTACATTAACAAGTGGCTTGGTTTACGCACAAAGTAATACGAACAATGGTAATAGAAATTTTGATTCAAACATGAGTCAAAGAGGTCAAGGTGATCATATGAAAATGATGTTTAATCGTCATGGTGGTCAGGTAGACTGGATGGCTGATCATGCAGAAATTGTAGACATGACTATTGATGAGCTACAAGCAGCATTAGATGCTGGGCAAAGATTTCATGAAATAGCTGAAGACAGAGGCATCACTCAAGAACAAATGCATGAATACATGCAGCCTATAATGCAAGAGCGCATAGCTGAGCTAGTAGCAAATGGTACGATTACTCAAGAGCAGGCAGATTTACGTTTAGAGCATATGGAAGAAAGAGAGATGAACTCAGGGGAATTTGGTCAACATAAAATGAAACGTGGCTTCGGTCAAGGTAATAGATAATTTTAAAATAATCAATACTTAGAACCTCTACTCAATATAAAAACTCCGTTTAAAAGCGGAGTTTTTATATTGAGCGTTATTATTTTTAGTAAAATTTATTTCTTTTTTGGTTTACATTCACAGTCTGAACTCAAGACAACTATTTTCCAGAGGATAACTACAATGTAGCCCCAGAAATAACTTTGAACTGCGCCGACAAAGAAGCTAGGCATATTCATACCGTTAAAACCAAAGAAGGTGATTTCCAACATTTGTCGTTGCAGAGCTAGATGTACAGGATGAAAATATGACCAGAAGAAGATTATTGCAAATATTATTATAAATAATAATCCGATTTTATTAGCATAGTGCCAGTAATCTTGATGCTCACAGCAAGCATCTTTTTTTGTCCGCTTCGCCGAATCGAGGCGAGTTACTATTTTTTTTGTTACTTTTTTCTTAGTCATATTTTTTTATTTAATTTTTATTTTTTATAAATGTATTATAGCTAATATATTGTTAATCTACAACACTCTAGCTATTTTATTAATTTTTTTAATCTTTCTATCATCGGTACAGTCTCAGGATCGATGCCGTAATTTTTAGCCAGATAGAATGAAACCCAATCAGCTAGAATTAGATTACTAAAAGTTTTATACCAAGCATTTTTTCCTTTGAGAGATAATGTAATGATTGGTAATTTTTTAGCGCGGTATAGTTTTTTGGTTATTTGCATTCTTTTTTGAATATGTGGGTGGTCAGTCTTATCTTCTAAAAAGATAAAGTAGTAATTTTTAGATAATTGCTTAGTTGTTTGAGTAATATCAAAGCCGTTTATTTCGTTATGGTTTAATTCTGGGAAGACATTGTAAAAAGCTGGAATTTTTGTATTTTCATTGAATTTAATTTTCCAATTGTATGCTAGCGGACGATTGACCTTAGAAGAATAAATGATTGGCACTTTATTTTTTAATTGGCGAGCTAATTTTTCGCCTTGTTTTTGGTAAATAGTACTTTTTAATGACGTGGCTAATTCTTTTGTTTCTTTTAGGTCCTGTGTTAGTCCCGCTGCTTTTAGTAAGGCTCTAGTTTGCCAGCCTAAGCCTAAACGAGGTTGACCACCTTGACCAGGGATTTGGATATAAGGTAAGTCTTTAGTTTTAGCTAGCCTTATTAATCTACCACCAGTAGCTATTATTAAAACTTTTAGTTTTTTATTTAAGGCTAGCTTTAGTCCATCGATTACTTCTTCAGTGTTACCAGAAAAAGAATCGGCAACAATAAGATATTCTTTGAGTTCTTTGTCAGATAATTTTGGTAAACCATAATTACGATGGGCGATAATACTTAGATTTGTTTGCTCAGCTAATAATTCTGTAGCATGATTAGATCCGCCCATGCCTAAAACGATCATCTTGCGATTAGTTTTGAATTTTTTTCTATTAATAATTTTAGGATCCCAAGCAAATTGCTCAGCGAAGTTTTTTAAGTCTTCTAACATCATAATATTTATACTTTATTTTTCATCATTGTTAAAATGCTTTGTTTTATATATTCTCGATTGAGTTTATATTTCTTCCATAGCTCGTTTGTTTGTCCGGATTCACCAAAGCGGTCTTGTACCCCGATTATTTGAGTTGGTACAGGGTATTTTTGAGCTAGCATCTCTACAACAGCTGATCCTAGTCCGCCAGCAACTTGATGTTCTTCTAAAGTGATTATTTTTTTAGTTTTTTTAACAGAACGTAATATGGTGGTAGCATCTAGTGGCTTAATAGTATGTAAGTCAATAATTTCAACGGAGATATTTTGTTTTTTTAGTTCTCGAGCGGCAGTTAATGCTTCATATAAAATAGGACCACAGCCAATCAAGGTAATATCTTTTCCAGCTTGTAAAATATTAGCTTTACCAATTTGAAAAGGGGTTTGAGCAGTGGTGATAACTGGACTATTTTGTCTTGTTAATCTTAAGTAAATCGGCCCAGTTAGTCTTGTGATTGCCTTAACAGCCTTTTTTGTTTGTTCATAGTCTATTGGTGCAATAACAGTTAGATTTGGCAAACAACGAGTGATAGCGATATCTTCTAAGGCTTGATGACTAGCTCCATCAGGGCCAACTGCCAAGCCGGAGTGAGTAGAAACTATTTTTACATTAGCCTTTGAATAACAAATAGAAACTCGTAGTTGATCCCAATTTCTACCCGGGCTAAAAGCAGCAAAAGAAGCAGCAAATGGAATTTTATTACTTAAGGCTAGGCCAGCGGCTACACCCAACATATTTTGTTCGGCTACACCGACTTCAAAAAAACGTTTAGGATACTTTTTAGCAAATTTATGGACGCGGGTACTTTCAGCTAAGTCTGCCGAAACCACTACGATGTCTTGATTAGTCTTAGCTAAGTCTAAAAGAGCTTCACCAAAAGCATCGCGAGTTGATTTCAAAACTTCTTTATTTGTAAAAAGATATTTATTTAACATAAATTTTTTAGTTGTTCCAAAGCAGTTTCAGCCTCTTTGTCATTCGGAGCCTTACCGTGCCAGCTAAATTTATTTTCCATAAATTTAACGTTCTTACCGGGGATAGTTTTAGCAATTATCACTACTGGCGATTGTCGGTATTCTTTAGCTTTATTTAGAGTGTTTATGATTTGAGTGTAATTATGTCCGTTCACTTCAAGAACCTTCCAGCCAAATGATAAGTATTTATTTTTTAAATTACCAAGTGGCATGATGTCTTTAGTCTTGCCGTCTATCTGAATGCCATTGTAATCAACGATGTTTATTAAGTTGCCGAGTTTGTATTTATTGGCAGTCATTATTGCTTCCCAAACCTGCCCTTCATTATGTTCGCCGTCAGAAGTAATGCAAAAGATATGATTTTCCCCTACTTCGCTTTTGGCGGATTGTTTATTTAGCTGAGCAGCTAAAGCCATGCCTACAGCGATGGAAATACCTTGTCCTAAAGGGCCACTGCTATTTTCAATGCCAGCCAAAGTCTGATTATGAGGATGTCCTTGTAAAGGGCTGTTTATGCGCCTTAATTTTTTTAAGATATTTAATGCAAAATATCCGCGATGGGCTAAGGTGGCATAGAGCACGGGACAAATATGCCCATTAGATAAAATTAAACGATCACGTTGTTCCCAATTTGGTTTTTCGTGATTATGTTTCAGTATTTTAAAATATAAAACAGTGAAAATGTCTGCCATCCCTAAAGCTCCGCCTGGATGACCAGAGCCGGCACGATGTATCATGCGGATAATATCCTGACGAATCAAATTAGCAACACTCTTTAGTTCTTTGACTGAATAATTTTTCATTTTTGTTTTTATTCTTCTGAGTTTATTCTACCATTTTTTGGACAAAATAAAAAACTATTCTTAGCCGACGCTTCGAGTAGTTTTTATAAGTAAAAAATATTATTATAAATAATCTATCAATACTTCATAGTTTATAAAACCAAATAGTTTATAAAACCAAGTGATTAACAAGCCGAAATTATTAGTTAACATTAAAACACCAAGTATGATTAAAAATATTCCACCAATGATAGAGATGATTGGTAGAATTTTATGTATTTTTGGTAAATAACGTAAAGCAGAGTCAATACTAAGGGCAATAATAAAAAACGGCAAACCTAGGCCTAATGAAAAGATGGCCAGTAAGAGCATGCCAGGAACAATGCCGGCTGTAGATGAAGCTAATAATAATATAGTTCCTAAGACTGGGCCAATACACGGTGTCCAGCCAAAGGCAAAGGTAGCACCAAAGATAAATGAGCTTAATGGTTTGCCGGGGTGCAGTTTATTTAAGACATTTATTTGTTTACTTTTGTTAAGAAACTGTAATCCAGGTATCTTAATAACATGGAGCATAAAAATACCAAAGATGATAATAAAAATACCACCGATTCTAGCCAACCATAAACGATGGGCAGCTAAAGCGCTACCGCCTAAGGCAAATAAACTACCTAAGGCAATAAAGACTATGCTAAATCCAAGAATATATAATAAACTATTGATTATTATTTTCTTTTTAACTTTTTTATCTTGTAGGTGTTCAGGAGTCAGAGAAACACCGCTGATAAAACCCAAATAACTTGGCACTAAAGGTAGAGTGCAAGGAGTTAAGAAAGTTAGTAAGCCAGCAATAAAAGCTGGAATAATAAGTTCAAGCATAGTTATTATTTTATATCTACTTGATTGATTTTATTTTTCCAAATAAAAATACTAAGTATGAACAATACTGTTGATGTTAAAGCAGAGCCCATGCAATAGATGCAGATAGATTTGATAACAATTAGTTGTAAATATACTAGCCAAATGGAAAATAGTAAGCCAATAGAAGGTAGCCAGGCTAAAGCATTGATGGCGAGTTTATTTTTATGTTGGATATATATAAGAGCACTGACTAGGATGCTTAAGTAGAAAAAAGCTCCTAGCAAGGCCACAGGGATTCCAAAAATATTTGAATAAGGGCTACTTAAAACATCTTGGCAACCAGTTATGGTAGAACAATTAATCGTACCAACAAAATATTTGACAGTCAGAAAAATAGAATCTAAAAATCCAACTAGACTGATTAGCACGAATCCAATTAGTAAAAATTTATTTATTTTGAAATTGTAAAATTGCATTTTTAAATTGGTTATAACTTCTTGGATTATTTATTTTTTGTCCGTTAACAAAGAAACTAGGTGTGCTATTAACTTCATCTAGATTACCATTATTGATGTCGCTTTGAATTTTCTTTTTAACCTTAGAACTTTTTAGATCGTTCACAAACCATTCTGTGTTTAAGCCTAGTTCTTGAGCGTAGGAGATAAAAATATCTTCCGCTTGATCATTATTGGACCAAGCTAGCTGATTTTCAAATAACAAATCGTGCATTTCCCAAAATTTTCCTTGTAAGGCAGCTGCTTCTGCAGCGGTTGCTGCAAGCCGAGCTTGTGGGTGGGATTTTTCCAAGGGAAAGTGACGATAGATTAATTTAATTTCATCACCCACGTCTTCTGTTAATTGTTTAGTCAAAGCATAATAAGTGCGACAAGCTGGACATTGAAAATCACTATACTCTACAACAGTTATTGTAGCCTCTGGGTTACCTTTTATATTTTCATTAGTAGTAAGTTCAGATTGACTTTCATTAGATGAGTTAGGACTAGCTAAACTGATCATGCCCCAAGTTAATAAAACAAGGCAGATGATAGACGCTAGCCAAAATAATATATTTTTTGTTTGTTTATGCATAAAGTATATAAAATTATATTAATTAAAATGTTAGATTAATAATAACAATAATCGTTTTATTGGTAAAGAAAAACCCTGCCTTAGGATAAGCCCATGGCAGGGTATAAAATTATTTGAGATTAAATTATTTTAATAGTTTATCTAATTCAATGGATACTTGTTCAAGTGGTAAAGCACCATTAATTGGAATTAATTGATCACCAGCAACAATTATTGAATATGGTGTGCCACGAGCGCCAGCACCAACAGCTTCTTTGATTTGGTCTTGTACTTTTTCAGCAAATTGGCCAGAATCTAGACAGCTTTGAAATTTATTAACATCAATACCAATTGAACCGGCTACCTTGCCTAAATCAGCTGTCGCTGTTTTGGTTCCAAATAATTTATCTAGGAATTCCCAGAATTTATCATTACCACCTAAGTCACCAACACATTCAGCTGCTTCAGATTTTACATGAGCTTCGGGATGAAGTTGAGCTAGCGGGAAGTGTCTAAAGACCAAATTAACTTGCCCGTCATACTTATCCAAAACTTGCTTAGTAGTGTCATGAAATCTAGTACAAAATGGGCAATCGATATCAGAAAATTCAACGATAGTAATTTCAGCATTTTCATCGCCTCTGATCCAATCATTTTCAGTGACCTCTTTTATAGTAATGCCATTATTAACTATTTGTTCAGCTGGCTTAACAACCTCATTAGAAGCTTTAGTACCAACACCCTTGCTGACCACTAAACCGATCATGACAAAAAAACCAATTGCAAACATGATACCTAGACCGCCTAACAAGCCTACTTTAAAAGCAGAGCGTGGAGATAGAGCGTCTAGGAATTTTTTATTATATTGTTCTTCCATATTTTTCTTTTTAATAGTAAATAATTATGTTTGTCTATTATAACAGATTATTAATAAATAAGGCAAATTATTTATTAAGCTTATGGTCTTTGATTTTCCAACCCTCGGCTTTGAGTTTTTTGATCTTAGCAGCGGTGCCATAAGCAAAACCTCCTAAGCCATAATTACTAGCTATCACTCGATGACAGGGAACGTGACTTGGGTTAGGATTATTATGCATCAGATTGCCAACAGCCCGGTAAGCGCGTGGTGAGCCAGCTAATTCGGCTACCTCCTTATAACTCAGCACTTCGCCTTTAGGGATTTGACTAACAATATGATATACTTTTTCTCTAAAAGTTTTAGGCATGGTTTTATTATAGCAAAGGATCATTAGCTTGACAAAAGTTATATTATATGCTATTATTAGACTATTAAAGCCCGAAAGGGTTTTTTAATTTAATCTTATGTTAAAAAATCAAATTATCAATAAAATTCGTTTAAAAAGCTGGAAAAAAAGCCTTGTTTTAGGTGTTTTCCTAGGATTAGTGCTTATTTTAGATTTTCCTCAGATTGTTTTTTCGCAAGGATTAGGTAAAATCTACACTCAAGAGAGCCAAATTGGCCCTCGTCCAGGAATTAGCATTAGAGCTTTTTATGATGGTCCTACTTTACCTAATATTAGCCAAAGAAGTGCTAGAACTACTATGAATATTACCGTAACTTCATATAATTCAGAACCAGGACAAACTGATGATACTCCTTTTATTACTGCTTTTAATACTCATGTTCGTGATGGTATTGTAGCGACAAACTTCTTAGCAAAGGGCACTTTAGTGCGTTTTCCAGATGAATTCGGTGATAAAACCTTTGTAGTAGAGGATAGAATGAATAGCCGTTATCATTATCGGATGGATATTTGGATGGAAAATAAGCAAGATTCTAAGAATTTTGGTGTTAAATATCTAAAAATGGAAATTTTATAATTTATATATAATAGATATATTTAGAAAGCCCCTATTTTAGGGGCTTTTTGCTTACTTGACAGAATCAATATAATGTGCTATACTTATATTATCGTTAAAAAACATTAAGAAATACCATATAGCGTTTAAGCATATTGACTTGACAAGATATGGAAAGTATGCTATAATGTAATTATAAAAATAAAAACAAATAATCTTTAACAACTTAAATACTTTTGGGAGAGAGTAATTATAAGTAAAGATCAGTTTTTTGCTTATAGCCAATGTTTATCAAGGGTGATGGACATTGGGAGTCTCTCTAGGATTCCCAGTGTTTATCACCTTTTTTGTTTGATCGGGAGGTAAATGTAGAGGAGAGAGTAAATTTAAAAATATCTGGCTAAAAGTAATAAATTTTAAAGCCAACCGTATTTTTAAGAAAAAGGCTTCTCTACAGTTATTTCTTGGTCAAAATGATCAAGATTGCACATTACAAAGGAGGACCCGATGTTTTTAAATAGACTTGTTATTTATTTGATTGCGTTGGTAGCCATGGTTAATTTAACTATAGCCAAGCCCAGCCCAGCAGATAGTCTAAGTGGACGGCACAAAATTATCGCTGTTGATAGTTTAGACATCACCGACAGTCTAGTTGGTGTTCAAACTGTTATTGAAAGTCCGGTTACTCAGGTTGTTACCGACAATTTAATCACTGCCAGTGATTATGAGACTCCCGGTTGGTTAATCTTTTTGTGCGCACTGATTATATTTGTAATCTTTGTGTGCTCCATGGCATGGTTAGCAACTTAGAAATAGGTCTAATAGATTTTTTAGGAAGTTTTATCTACTTGTAACCCCACTTACAAAACTTCCTCTTTTCCAAGACTATAAAATACTTTGTGGTTTTAGAAAAGAATTTGTACACTACAACCTAGATAAAGGAGAAAATTATGGAACAGTTCCAGGTTATACTGATCATTGCTTTTGCACTCTGTGCAATTGCTGAATTTGTACTTTTTGCGATGGCCATAGGACCTAGCGTGAAATATTCTCAGATAGAAAAGAGAGTAATGAAAAAACAGCTACAGAGGGAAGAGTACGACCAAGAGACATATGAGTTCTATGGTTTGGTTGCTGGATTACAACATTTTAAGGTGAAAGAGACCTTTTGTTTTTATCCGGAACTGATCTATGTAGACTACGAAGATCCTGATGACACTACCATCAAAAGTTGGACATGGACAAGAGCGATAGCTGGCATTTTTTACATCGTTTTAGCGCTATTTATTCAGATGTCTTTAGGATGGGCTTTGCTCGGATTTGTTATCTTCTTTGGAAGAACTGCGCCATTTTTTACGGATTATATGAAAAGTGGTTGGAGGCTTTAATAGATTTTTTAGGAAGTTTTATCTACTTGTAGTAAACCTGCAAAACTTCCTCTTTTCCAAGATTATAAATAGTTTATAATTTTAGAAAAGGGACGGCATATTTAACAAGTATTCCAGATGGTCTGGAGTACACAAAACAGCAGCAGGAGAACAAAATGACAGACACAGTAGCGCAAGCAGGTGAATTGCAATCGGCTCAAGATTTTTTGAATGATTTTAATGATCAACAAGAAAGCTGGGAGCAATTTTTACAAACCATTTTGGTTATGGCATCTCCTTCGGGAGCAATTTTTACCCCTGATCAAATGAGGAGACTTGATCCTCAGCATTTTCAGGAAGGCCTGGAAGTACACGAGGGTTATGCTGGTCAACTCGATGAGCGGGCCTTGATTAATGAATGTCTCAACAGAGGCATGAGCGAAGAAGATATTTACGCTGAGTTTGGTAGCGACGCATTCGATGTGATGGTCGTTCACTAAAAGAGTAATAATATCTCTTTGAGCAGCTGAGGATTTATTTCCAAAGCTGCTCTCTTTCCCAAGGCTATAAAAATATTTTGTAGTTTTAGAAAAGAGAGCGTTGATAAAAAACTAGACAACGGAGGCGCAACATGACTAAGTTTAAAAAGAAGGCAGTAAGCTGGTTTATATTATCGGTAGTCATTGCTATCTTTACCTTTGGCGCACACGTATCCAACGATGTGCACGCAGGTCAATTTCTTCTTGCTATTGGTTTTATAATCATAGCTTTGAAATTAGTAAATATGTGGCTCAAGAAATTGGGCCTTTGATAGTCAGAGTGATTAAACAAACCGTGAGTTAGTAGCAATACTAACTCACTCTTTCCCAAGATTAGTAAGCACGAAGCTTAATGGTTTTAGAAAAGAATGATATAATCCTTATTAGGCTGTTAGTTAATTAATTTTATTATAAGTTAATTTAGTATTTGAATTTTGTATAAAGTTCAAAAATCTCTCTCCTTAATACTAAAATAATTTTTATTAATTTTTAGCTAGCAGCCTAATAAGAGTTAAATTTAAGAAGACCTATATTTTATGGGTCTTTTTGTGTATTTTAGCTAAATTAGAATATGGTCTTTTAAGGGTTTGACAAAGATCAAAAATTACTATATAATACCCACGATAATTAATTGATTAAATTAAATAATCTTAGTGATAATGAGTAGACAAATAAAAATATACAAAGTATAGGTTTAGGTCAAACTCAGGTTTTGTCTTAAACCGCTTTACAGCGGTTTTTTGTCCCCTCAAGAATTAAAAATAAAATAGTTAACAGCAAGCAGTTTTTTATGGGTAGGCTTACGCGACTCTTTAAAAGGCTGCTTACTGTCAATTATCTGACAGTGTGAACATTGACAAGTGAATAAACAATTTTAAACATTTTTAGATCAAATGTTTAAGAGCATCTTATATAAATTGTAATTATATATTAATATACTTGTTGCTTAAATTATTTTAAGTAACAGGTTCAATCGTACAAAAAATTGCTTACTCAAGCAAAAGTACACCAAAAAGCTTATAGCATTTTTGGTGGTTACTAATAAGAGTATATGGTGGATGCCTTGACATCAAAAGACGACGAAGGACGTAGCAATCTGCGATAAGCTTCGGGAAGGTGATAAGCAACCTATGATCCGGAGATTTCCGAATGGGGAAACCCTTCCGTATGAAGTGCGGAAACCAAAAGCTGAATACATAGGCTTTTAGGAGACAACCCAGCGAATTGAAACATCTTAGTAGCTGGAGGAATAGAAAGAATTAATATGCTAATTAAATTTATTGATAATTTCGGTTGTCATTAATTTTAATTAGTATCTCGATTCCCTGAGTAGCGGCGAGCGAAACGGGAAAAGCCTAAACTTTAGATATGATAATCTATTTCAAACTTGAGACTTCGGTCGATGGTGAGAGATAGTGAAATGGCTGCAAGCCTAATGCTGTCTAGAGGGTTGTAAGAGGCTATCATTTGAGAACTTGCAGGTCTCAAACAATCTTATTGTTATTTAATCGAACAGTTTGGAAAATCTGACCAAAGAGGGTGAAAGTCCCGTATATGAAAAATAATAATAACTTGTTGATAGTTTTCTTGAGTACTACGAAGCCGGTGAAACTTTGTAGGAAGCTAGCGTCACTATGCGCTAAGGCTAAATACTTTTGATGATCGATAGTGAACTAGTACCGTGAGGGAAAGGTGAAAAGCACCCCGAGAGGGGGATGAAATAGTATCTGAAACCATATACT
>JABIAL010000037.1 GCA_018653315.1 bacterium | reverse complement strand
TTTCATCAAAACCTAGTTTAGTCGCTTCTTTAGCAATGGCTAAGTTATATTCCCAGACTTCTTCTTTTTGAGGATCAAGCCAAGCCAATCCTTTATAGTCACGCCAAATATTTCCGTTCCAAGTTTTGAAAGCTAATTCTGGTTTAGCACTAGCAAGTTTTGGATCTTGGAAAACAGTTTGTCGAGCAATAACATAGATTCCGGCTTGATGGAATTCTTTAATAATATTTTTAATGTCATCTATTCTTGATCTGACAGCATTAATTTCTAGTACAGCCGGCACTTGGCTATCGTATAAAATAAAGCCTGAATAATCTTTGATATCTATTACTACGCTGTTGATACGACTGTCTTTCATTTTTTCTATTAAATTCTGACGCCATTCATTTCTACCAGCAGAATAGGCAGTTAGATATATTGCTCGTACATAGTCTGGAGCGGCAAATCGTGTTGTTTCAGTTATTTGATAGTTAGTATTAATATTTTCCCAATCTAAGTTGTTTCTAGTAATAGCCCAAAGACTTAGTAAAAATACAATTACTAAGATGATATAGGCGGGTAGGAATTTTTCAGTGGGTGACATAGCTTTATTATAGCAAAGATTAACAGTTGCCGAAAATCGATATTTTCTTTACAATATATGTTATGAGTAAAAAGAAATACATTTTGGGAGGATTATTGTTGATTGTCGCTATATTCTTTGCTGGTCGATTATTATCTACTGCTAAAGAAGAAAAAACAGCTGAATCTATTCGTTTAATTCAAGAGGCAGAAGCCAAGTTAATAGATAAAGAGCTTATTATCACTGTTGAATCAGGAATGACTTTTTCTATTGTAGCTGAAAATGCAGGTTTAGATCATACTTTGATGACAGCTTTATTTGAATCAGCTGAAGATGTTTATGATTTATCTAAAATAAAGGTTGGTAAACCAATTAAATTCTATTTTGACAGAGAGATAAATCAGTTAAAGAAAATGATTTACCAGGTAGATTCAGAATCAGAATTATTCATTGAACCAATCGTAATAGAAACAGAAACTGGAGAGACAGAAGAAACCTGGCAGGCTGAGCTTAAAGATATTGAATATGAAATTAAAATAAAAACCGTGTCAGGGTCCATTGAATCTTCGTTGTATGAATCAGCAGTAGAACAAGGAATTGACATTAGAGCGATTATTGAACTGGCAGATGTTTTTGCTTGGACAGTAGATTTTGCTATGGGCATTCGCCAAGGAGATACTTACAAATTTATTTATGAAGAAAGGTATCGTGACGGTGAGTATATCATGCCCGGTAAAATTATTGCCGCTGTTTTTAATAACGATGGAGAAATAAAAGAAGGATATTATTTTCTAGAAGGCACTGACGAAGACGGTGATCCAATAGATGGATATTTTGCTTTAAATGGAGAGTCATTACAAAAGTTGTTTTTGAAAAATCCTGTACATTTCAAGTATATCAGCTCAGGCTATACAACAGGTATGCGCTATGTAGAAGCTTTTAATGTCAGCACAGGGCATAGAGCAATTGATTATGCGGCAGCTTTGGGCACACCAATTAGAGCAGTTGGCGATGGCGTTATTACCTCTGCCGGTTGGAATTCTCAAGGTTATGGAAACAAAGTAAGTATTCGTCATAATAGCGTCTATAGCACTAACTATGCTCATCTATCCAGAATTTATGTTCGTTATGGTCAGAAGGTAAAACAGGGTGATATTATCGGGACAGTTGGCTCTACGGGTTTTTCTACTGGTCCACATCTTCATTTTGAGATGGTGAAGCATGGTACAAAAATAAATCCACTTAGAGTGGAGCTTCCATCAGACAAAGCTATTGCCGAAGAAAAGATGGAAGAATTTCAAGCTAGTATTTTAAATTGGAAACAACAATTACATGGAGAATAACATTCACCCTCAACAACCAAAGCGAGTAAGTAATTCGCCAAGTAGTTCAATGTGGACTTTGTCTTATCGTTTGCAAGGTTTGACTTACGGGCTTATTGCTGTTGCTTTGTATTGTTACTTTTATTTAGGTGCTTGGCCTAAGTATTTATTGATTGCTGCTGCTATTCTTGGCTATTTCTTGGGTTGGATAGTAGGTAAATTTACTTATCGTTCTGGTAAATAGTTAAGTTTGTTAATTTCGGCTAAATTCGGTATAATAATAGTAGAATATGGCCAGAATTATATCAGTAGTCAATCAAAAAGGTGGAGTTGGTAAGACCACTACCACCATTAATTTAGCTGCTTACTTAGCTGATCTAGGTAAGCGTGTTTTGGTTGTAGACATTGATCCACAAGGCAATGCTTCGTCTGGTTTTGGCTTAGATCATAAACAATTAAAAAAAGGTGTTTATGAAGTCCTAGTCAATCCAGAGACTAAGATTACTGAAGCCGTTAGAGCTCATCAGAAGAATTTACATATTTTACCATCCACTCCTGATTTAGCTGGAGCAGCAATAGAGTTGGTTAATCAAGCTAGTAGAGAATACCGTTTACGAGAAAATTTGAATGATGTACTAGATCTTTATGATTTTATATTAATAGATAATCCACCGTCTTTAGGTTTATTGACTATCAATGGCTTAGTAGCCGCTTCTGAAATTTTAATACCAGTTCAATGTGAGTATTATGCTTTAGAGGGTTTATCTCAACTTTTAAGCACTATTGATTTGATCAAAGAGCATTTACAGCCGGAGCTTAAAATTTTAGGAGCAGTAATGACTATGCATGACAGTCGTAATAGATTATCTCAAGCTGTTTTTGATGAATTGTATCAGCATTTTCCTAATCATATTTTTAGATCGGTTATACCTCGTAATGTTCGTTTAGCTGAAGCGCCGTCATATGGCAAACCAATCAAAGAATATGACCAACACTCTTCTGGTGCTAGAGCTTATAGACGCTTGGCACAAGAAATTATTTTAACTTCATAAATAAATTAAAATAACCCTACAAAGTCGAGTGACAGGTAGGAGAAAACAAAAAATATATGGCAGGTTTAGGTAAGGGCTTGGGCTCTTTAATCCCAAATAAAAAAAGTACTGGTTTAGCCGGTGATTCTGATGGTAATGAGGTAGCTTCTAATGAAAAAATTTACCAGATTGATCCTAGTGCTGTTAAAATTAATCCTTGGCAGCCACGTAGTAATTTTGATCGAGAAAAATTAGAAGAATTAACAGAAAGCATCAAAGAGCACGGTATTATTCAGCCACTAATAGTAACCAAGGAGTACAATGGTTATCAACTTATTGCTGGCGAAAGACGTTTACGAGCAGCTAAGCTTTTGAATTTAGCTGAAGTACCAGTAGTAATTAGAAAAGCTTCAGATAAAGAAAAACTAGAGCTTTCAATTATCGAAAATGTGCAGCGACACAATTTGAGTCCAATGGAGGAGGCTAAGAGTTACAAAAGACTGTTAGAAGAATTTGGTTTGACTCGTGATCAAGTAGCCAAGCAAGTTGGTAAAAGCACTTCGGCTATTTCAAACTATACTCGTTTATTTAAATTGCCTTTAGTTATTCAAGAAGCTATTCGTGATGGTAAAATTTCTTTTTCTCACGCTAAAGTTATTTTAAGTTATACAGATAAAATAGAACAGATAAAAGTTTATAAAAGAATATTAAAATATGATCTTAGTGTTCGTGAACTTGAGGATTTATTGCATAAATCTACGGAAAAGATTAAAGAACGCAAACCACAAGATCCGATCATTACTTCTTGGGAGGACAAACTAGCAAAAAGTTTAGGGTCTAAAGTAAAGATAGATAAAAAAGGAGATAAGGGATTTATTAAAATTAATTTTTTCTCACACGAAGAACTTAAAAATTTACTAGACAAACTAGAGTAATAAATATTAAGTATGCCTTTTAAAATTTCTAATAAAAAACAGCACTTGAATATAGGGTTTACTTTGGTGGAGTTATTAGTTGTTATTGCTATTATTGGCATATTAAGTTCGGTGGCTGTAGTAAATTTGAATTCTGCTCGTGATAAAGCTAGGGCTTCTGCTGTTCTAGCTTCTTTTGTTGAGCTTAATTCTGCTGTGAGATTGTGTATGGACGATGAAAAGCCGATAAAATGTACATCAGCTGCTTCACCAGATGGTGATTGTGGACAAGTCACTAGTGAGCCAGCTCCGGGAACAATGATATGCGCAGGTTCGTCAAATGCTTGGCCAGATTTAGCAAGTAAATATTCTTCTTGGGAATATAATAGTAATTTTATGTTTGATATAGCGAGTCAAACATACACTATTGGCGCTGCAATAATAGGCGCTGGTAGCTCGGTTACCTGTACAGAACTTGGATGTTCAGGTGTGGGTGGTTCTAGTCCAAGTGGTACTTGTGGTAACGGGGTACTTGAAGGTGAGGAGCTGTGTGATTCGACTTTTGGAGAAGTTTGCCCTCTAATTTCTGGGTATTTTCAATCTGATTATGTTGGCACTGGAGCTTGTGCAAGCGGTACTTTTTTCATTGGTTGCAATAATACTTGTAGTGCCTGTGCAATTGGTGGTGCATGCAAACCCGGGGGGAATGTTGCTCCATTCTAATTTTTGATAAACCATAATAAATAAAAAACCTCTGAATATTCAGAGGTTTTTTATTTACTTTATTTTCTTAGTTTACTTTTTATTTTATCACGAGCCATGCTAGTGATTACAATTTTAAGCCAATCAGGGTTAGGTGTTTTTCGATTTTTATCAGTTATAATATCTACTACATCACCAGATTTTAATTGGGCATCCAGAGATACCATTTGATCATTAACTTTGGCACCAACACATTGGCTACCAATATCAGTATGGATGTGGTAGGCAAAGTCTAAAGGAGTGGCATTTTCTGGTAGTTCAATTACATCACCTTTAGGAGTAAAAACAAAAATGCTATTTAAAAATAAGTCATTTTTAATATGTTTGATGAATTCGACATTATCAGTAATAGTTTTTTGGATATCTAGTAAATGCTTTACCCAAATTGGCGCATTTTTTTTGTTACCTATATTTTTTAAGTCTTTATATCTACTATGGGCAGCAATACCAAATTCAGCTTCTTCATTCATCTCTTGACTACGAATTTGAATTTCTGCTATCTTACCAAATTCAGTAAATACAGAGGTATGCAATGATCGATAGCCATTTGGTTTTGGTTGAGCAATATAATCTTTAACTCGTCCCTTGAGGGGCGTCCAGCGTTTATGAATGATGCCTAAGACACTATAACAATCCGTTACATCTGGCACAATAATACGCAAGGCAATTAAATCATATACTTTATTTAGATCTTTTCCTTTGCGTAACAATTTGTGGTATAAACTATATAAGCTTTTTATTCGTCCTCTTATTTGAATGTAACTTACATTATGTTTGGCTAAATCTCGTTGGGCTATTTTTTTAATTTTTTCAATGTATTTAGTTTCAGTTTTCAAACGGTCTTGAACTAAATTTTTTACCCAATTATATTCGTCAGGATAAACATAAATAAAAGCTAAATCTTCTAGTTTAGTTTTTATTTCAAACATGCCTAAGCGATTGGCAATCGGTGCAAATATTTCTAAAGTTTCTTGAGCAATACGCAAACGTTTTTCCGGACGAACACCTTCTAGAGTCTGCATGTTATGCAGACGGTCGGCTAGTTTTATAATAATTACTCGTAAGTCTTTGGACATAGCCAAAAACATTTTGCGTAAATTTTCAGCATAACGTTCTAGGCCACGATATTTAAGAGTACTTAATTTTGTAATGCCTTTTACTAAACCGGCTATTTCTTTACCAAAAACATTTTTAACATCTTCTAGAGTAAAATCTGTATCTTCTGGTACATCATGTAATAAACCAGCGGCAATAGTTGGCACGTCCATTTTCATCTTAGCCAAGGTGTGAGCAGTAGCAATAGAGTGGTAGATATAATCTTCACCAGTACGACGTTTTTGGCCACGATGAGCTTCTGAGGCAAAATGAAAAGCCTTGATGATAATATTTATATTTTCATCAGCATAATCGGTTAATAGGACTTTTTTTAAATCTTCAAAAGTAATCATAGAATTATTATGAGTATGTTTATTTTAATGTTTTCCTTAGAAAATAGCAAGAAAATAACATGCCTCTTGACTTTTTTAGCATTTTATGCTAATATAGCAGACATTAATGAACCTTACAACTAACAAGCAGGAGGAGTTATGACAGAAATGTTGAGATTGTCAGAGAGTGCAGTGTTGGGTAGCCCTGATACTCAAGCCAGTTGGGCCATGAAGTATGGCATGTTGATGTTGAATGAAGGATCACAAGGTCGAATAATTGGTAAGACAGCGTACAATACCTATTTGTTCGTTTCGCCTACCTCAGGTATCTCTGAAGTCAAAGCCGACCAGTTGGCTTTTCCGGATGATGACCCAGATTATCCAGTCTGATTTTCACCACAGTTTTCACCACAGAATAGAAAGGAATCACATGTCTTACACTTCAGGGGTTGATCAGATGACTTCCGGGTTTTGTCTGGAGCAGGGTTCTCAAGAACAGTTGCGCGACCTTGCTAGTCGTAGTGCCAGTGTTATCGATGAAGATGGCAATGTGGGTTTTTGTATCGAGTTCAGGCCCGTGACTCAACACATGGTCGTTCGAATGCCGGGTGAACCTGCTTGGCCTCTTCCCGTCAGTGGATTGAGGGTGCCATAACGGCACAAGGAAATGAAAAAGCCCCGTCTCAGTGAGACAGGGCTTTCTTTTTTTACTCAAATTTATTTACCCCGAGCATCAGGCCACGGCGAACTCAGCCGAGTCGCCGAAGGGTTATTCTTGGTCTTTAGTGAAGTCACATTCTTCACACTTTACTTTATCTTTAGCAGCAAATAATAAAAGTTGTTTACATTCCGGACAGAATTCACCAGTTGGTTTAGTCCAAACAGCATGTTCACATTTTGGATATTGGTCACAACTGAAAAATGTTTTGCCACGCTTACTACGTTTTTCTACCATTTGTCCTTTGTCGCATTTTGTACATTTGATGCCAACTTCTTTATTGACTTGTTTAGTTGTTTTACATTTTGGATAATTTGAGCAAGCCAAAAATTTTCCAAAGCGACCATGTTTAAACATCATGTCAGCCCCACAAGTTTCACATTTTTCATCGGTTGTTTCTGGTTCTTCGATTTCACCTTTTTCATTAATTGGTTTAGTGCTCTTGCAATCTGGGTAGTTCGAACAAGCCAAAAATTTTCCAAAACGACCAAGTTTAATCACCATTGGACTATCACATTTCTCACATTTCTCATCGGTAGCAGTTTCGGTGATTTTTTTCTTATCTAATTCTTTTTCTTTCTTTTCTAAGTTAGTGATAAAAGGTTCGTAAAATTCTTTGATAATTGGTTGCCAAGTTTTTTTACCGTCAGCAATACGATCTAAATCATCTTCCATTTCAGCAGTAAAATTATAATCAACAATATCAGAAAAATGTTCGACTAATAATTTAATAACAATAATAGCAATTTCAGTTGGTGCTAATCTTTTATCTACTTTATCTACATATTGGCGACTAACTAAAGTTGCAATAGTTGGCGCATAAGTAGATGGGCGACCAATGCCCAATTTTTCCATTTCTTTTACTAATCCGGCTTCTGAATATTGGGCTGGAGGAGAAGTAAAATGTTGTAAAGCATCTAGAGTTTTCAGTTCTAGCTCATCACCAATAGCCAAAGTCGGTAATTCATTGTCTTCACCATTAGATTGGTAAACGGCTCGCCAACCAGCAAATTTAGTTACTGTGCCAACGGTTTTTAGAGTCCAGATGGTGTCTTTGGCTTCAATGCCAACACTAGTAGTTTCAGTAATGGCATCTGACATTTGTGAAGCAACGGCTCGTTGCCAAATCAATTGATAAACTTTGAATTGTTTGCTATCTAAATGTTCTTTGATTTCTTCTGGCACTAGTTGGACATCAGTTGGTCGAATAGCCTCATGAGCTTCTTGAGCTAGTTTACTTTTCTTTTTAAAAGTGCGACCACCAGCTACAATATATTTTTCTCCTAATTTATTTTTTACATAATCCAAAGCATCACTGACAAATTCAGCTGACAAATTTTTGGAATCAGTACGCATGTATGTGATTAGACCGGCGTTTCCTTTTTCGCCTAAGCTTAAACCCTCGTATAGTTGTTGGGCTACCATCATGGTTTGTTTAGCCGAATAGCCAAAACGTCTATTTGCTTCTTGTTGTAAAGTAGATGTAGTAAAAGGAGCTAAAGGAGACTTTGTATGTTCTTTAGCGTCAACTTTATTGATGATTAATTTTGCTGGTTTAATATCCGTGACTGCTTGATTAGCAAGCTTTTCATCTAGATCAAATTTTGAGATAGATTTGTTATCTTTTTGCCATAAGGAAATTTTAAAGTTTGGCTTATCTTTGGCAGCCTCTCCTTCTACTGTCCAGTATTCTTCTTTTTTAAAGTTGTTACGTTCTTCTTCACGTTCAACAATCAATCTTAAGGCTGCAGATTGTACGCGTCCGGCTGATAATCCTTTAGTTACTTTTTTCCATAATAATGGAGAAAGTTTATAACCAACTAATCTGTCTAAAACTCGGCGAGCTTGTTGGGCATCAACTAAGTTGTCATCTAGTTTTCTAGGATTTTCCAAGGCATTCAAAATAGCCTTCTTAGTAATTTCATGGAAAGCAATACGGCGTTGTTTTTCCACAGGAATATTTAGTAGCTCTTGTAAGTGCCAGCTAATTGCTTCTCCTTCTCGATCTTCATCAGTTGCGAAATAAACTATGTCAGCTTTTTTAGCTAAAGCTTTTAGTTCACTAACTCGTTTTTTTGCTTTAGTAGGCACCTCATAAGATGGAGCGAAGTTATTTTCAACATCTACTCCTAATTTGCTTTTAGGTAAGTCACGAACATGGCCGAAACTTGATTCTACTTTATAGTCCTTTCCTAAAAAACCTTTAATAGTTTTAGCTTTAGTAGGGGACTCAACGATGATTAAATCTGGCATAATTGATATTTATCTTAATATTTTGATTTTGACTATACAATAAACTTGCGTTTTTGACAAGGACCTTATGGTTGTAACTTGTTTTGATCTAAAACTTGATCGCTTGTTTGTGCTAATGTTTTGACCCAGCTTAGCCAATTTTCTTTGTTTTCACTTGTCATATTTTGAGGTTCTTTGGACATATGATAAATGTTTGATTTGTTGCTACCTTCAATTAGTAGATCTTTATTTGCATAATAAACATTATCTAAACATTTGTTTAGGACCTGATTAGGAAAATCGTCTGCAAATAAACTATGGCCAGTAAAATGTTGCGGAATTTTAGTTGTATCTTGATTAAGTAGATGTAAAATAGTAGGGGCAATATCTAGATGTGAAGCGGTGTCTTGGATTAGCATTTTATCTTTTTCTGGCGTGATTATTACAAAGGGCATTAGATTATATTGTTGCCAGCCTTTGAAGTCATCAGAAAAGAAACTATAAAATCGATGGTCGTTATGTATTACGATTAAGGTGTCATTCAACATATCCAATTCAGATAATTTAGTAAAGGTTGCCTTGAGAGCATCATCAGTAGTTTTTAAAAAACCATAATAGTTTTCTATTAATTTTTTATTTTCATATCGATGTTTTTCAGATTCAAGTAATTCTACGTATTCCGGATTTAATTTATCACGCCAAGGAGTGATTTTTAGATTATTTTTTTCGAGATTATAATCTATCAGCTCATCATTGTGAGGAGAGTGAGTAGTAAAACTCAAGACATAAGCTAGGAATGGTTTTTCACTTTCTGCTAGAATGTCTAGCGAGTGTAAAAAGACAAACTCATCATCTTCTTTTTGTCGAAAGTATGGAGTGAGATAAGTGTAATCAAATGACCATTTTGGTAGTAACACATCGCGGCTATAAAAATTTGGTAAATCAGAATGAAAATAATAACTTTCATAATTTTTATCTTTTAGAGTTTGAGGCAAGCAGTTAAAATCATTTTGAAGATGGGTGCTATCAATTGTGCCTTCAGAGTCAGGCCAATAACCACACAAAGAAGTAAATTCGGCATTGACCGTTTGACAACTGTTAGCGTGAAAATTATCTACAGAAATGTTGTCTTTGATTAAAGATTTTAAAAATGGCATTGGTGACGGGTCGTTGTTTATTGCCCAGTCGCTGACAGACTCTAATTGGATAATCAAAACATTTGTGTCTGGTGCTATCTGAGGAAGGCCAATAATTTTGTTTGTAGTCTTTGCTAAGTCAGGTAAAATTGTTTGGTAAATATATTTTGTTTGTTCTAAGATATCTTCTGGTAGTATATATTTTTTTTCAGCAATTTTTTTGTCATTTGATTTTTCAGTTGTAGCCATTGTGCTGGAGTTTTCATTTTTTGCTTGGGTGGTGATCCATGGGCTAAAAAGTTGTTCATAAAAATCTCCTAAAAACCCGATCTCATTTAATTTTTGGGCATTCTTCCACCAGTTTTGCTTTGGATTATTTTGTAAATAGCTAACAAAATTAAAAATACTAAAATTTATTATAACAAAAAATAAGAGAGCTAATAATATTTTTTTAATTGGCCGTGATGGTATTTTGATAAAAATTTTAAATTTGGTATTTTGAAATAGTAAATCTCCAATCTTTCTTTTTATTTTAATTTCTAAATAGATACTAGCCAAAATAATCACAGCCACTAAAAGTAAGGCACCAGATGTATACAATGTATTAGGGACTAGATGATAAAAATCTTGAAAAATATATAGTAAACCAGAGTTAACTTGGCTAATTTGATTTGGACCAAATACAATAAAATTTTTGAAAATTTGAAAATAAGCAAAATTGACTAAACTAAATAATAATAAAATTGTTATTCCTATATAGCAAATAAAATACCACCATTGTTTGTTGATAAAATTAAGCAAAACGATGTAAGAGATGCTAAACATTGCAATGAATGTCAGATGTAAATAAGAGATGTTTAGCTGTAGTAGATAGGAGTAAATGGCGAAATAAGTCACAAACAGACCAAAAAACAGCACGGTGAATATTAAATTGTATTTGATACTTTTGGACACTTGTTTATTTTTATTTTTTTATCCTATTATTTAGTACGTAGATTTTCAATAATATATTGTTCACTGATCCAGTGTTTCCTAAGCTCACCAGCTAAGAAAAATGAACCGGCTATGATTATTAAATCATTTTTGTGAGCATTTTTTAAAGCAGCAGCCAAAGCTTGTTCGGGATCGTGAAAAATTTGCGTAGTAATATTTTTTACTTTTTTACAATCAGCAGCTAATTGACGTAGGTCTGCTGTTTTACGATGAATGATCAGAAATCTAGTTAGGTATAGTTTATGAGTCAATGGTAATATTTGTTTCAGAGCTGTTTGATAATTTTTATCTGCTGCTAATCCCAAGATGAGGTGTAGCTTTTTATACTTTAGTGTTTTAATAAAATCAACTAAATTACCAAGCTTGTCATTATTGTGAGCGCCATCAAGTACCACTAGAGGATTGACTTGCATAATTTCCTGTCGGCAAGTCATGCGAAAATTATTAATTACCTTTTGAGTTTGCTGTGGTTTTATTTTTAGAGTGTTTAAAATATTTAAAGCCAAGTTAAGATTATTTTGTTGTTGTTTAGTTTGAAAGTATAAGCCACTTTTATATTCTGAGCTCAAATCTTTTAGTTCTACAATTTTAGCTTTTCGTTTATTAGCTATATTAAGCAAAAGATTTTTTATCTGCGGTGATTGCTCACTGGTTAAGAAGTATGAATCTTTTTTTATGATGCCAGCTTTGTCAGCGGCAATTTTTGTTTTGGTGTTACCTAAAAGTTCCATATGATCTAAACCAATATTAGTGATAGCAATAACAACGGGATTTTTTATAACATTGGTAGCATCATGCGTTCCGCCTAGTCCGGCTTCTAAAATTACCCAGTCACATTTTTCTTGAACAAAATATAGAAAGCCAATACATAAAAAGATTTCAAAATAAGAAGGAGTTTCAGTTTTGTATTTTAAAATATATTTATCTAAGCCGGGTTTTATTTTATCTTCAATAATTTGGTGAAGAATTTTAGGCGAAATAAGTTTATCATTAATTCGTAGTTTTTCGATAGTGGTGGTAGCAAAGGGAGAGGTATATGAGCCTACTGTTAAATCAGCATCGACCATTAGGTTTTGTAAAACAGTTACAGTTGACCCTTTGCCAGCCGTGCCAGCTAGATGAATAAACTTTAATTTTTTTTCTGGATTACCAAGCAAGTTTAAAAAGTTTTGAACGCGGATCAAAAAAATCTGTCGATCATGAGTATCTAACATAAAATTTTTGGTCGGCAAATTAGCTGTCGATTCTAGCCAGCTAACATCTTTTTGATATGTGTGATTGGTCTTCTTCATTTACTTGGGTGATTTTTTAAGCCATTTGACTCCTAGGTAGACAAAAGGAGTATCTAAGAACGCTAGTACTAATTTTACAGCATAATAGGGTAAAATCAACTTCCACATAAAAGCAAAGTCAAATTTTGGGCTAATCTGATAAAAAGCTAGGAAAATAAAGATTGTTGTGTCGATAAATTGACTAACCCCAGTAGATAAATTATTTCGTAACCACAAGTATTTTCCGTGAGTTTTCTTTTTCCAAAAGTCAAAAGCCCAGATATCATGCATTTGACCAATGACGAAAGCAAAGATAGAGGCTATAATCATTCGACTAGAATTTTGAAAGATAGTAACAAAGGCATCGTTATGAGTATAACGTTCGGCTGGTGTGATATAAACAGTTAGTTGGATAAATAGGAAAGAGAATAATAAAATAGCCGCACTAGAAAAAACTAAGTTGCGGACAGTGTGAGCACCTTTAACTTCTTCTAAGATGTCGGTGATTAAAAATAAAATAGGTAGCAACCAGATAGCTACCGAGATATTAATAGTGCCAAGGGTCATTATTTTTGAGCCAAGTATATTGACCAATAAGATAGTGGCAATAAAAACGTATTTAAGTAAATTAATTTTTTGTTCTTGAGAAAAAGTAATCATATTATTTCTATTTGGTTAAATTTATTGAGCCTAGCCAAGTTCATAAGTTCTAATTGAGCTACTAGCTGTTGTACGATTTGAAAATCAAGTTTTGTTTGAGTTTGTAGCTGCTCTAAAGTATGAGCTTGAATTTTTAGTAGTTGATAAACCTGATTTTGTTGGGAATCAAGTTTAATAGTCATTTCAGTTTTATTTGTTGCTAGATCATAAATTTGTAAAATGTTAGCACTAGTTAATAAAATATTAGCGCCTTGTTCAATTAAGTTATTTGGTCCTTGTGATAAAGTTAGATTTATATTACCTGGCAAAGCATAAACTTCTCGACCATTATCTAAAGCACATTGGGCAGTTATTAGAGTGCCAGATTTTTTAGCCCCAGAAATAACCATAGTACAACGGCTTAAGCCAGCTAAAATACGATTTCGTTTCGGAAACTGATAAACAGCTCCTTTAGTGCTTGGTGGATATTCAGATAAGATTAAGCCATTGGCAGTTATAATTTTTTTAGCTAAATTAAGATTTTGTCGGGGGTATAAAACATTATCATCAAAGCCAGATCCCAAAACAGCGATAGTTGGTAAATTATTATCTAAAGCGGCAGAATGTGCTAAAGCATCAATGCCATATGCTAATCCACTGACAATTATTATTGGTGTGTTCGCTAGATCTTTGATCAAAGAGTTTAAAGTTGCTTGATGGTATTGAGTCAAAGTACGTGAGCCAACAATAGTTAATAAATATTCGCTTTTTAATAGATCCAAATTTCCTTGGTGAAATAAAAAGAGCGGTGGATCAAAAATTGTTTTCAATAATTCAGGATAATTATCATCCAGGATACTTACAGCATTTTGGTAAGGTGGAAATTCTTGGCGGATTTTTGCGTCAGACTGTTTATTTTGTTTAGCAGAGTTTATTAATTGAGAAATTTCCTTTGGTGGCTGTTGCAAAAGTTCGCTCGGCAAAAATCCGTCTCTTAAATAATTCCACAACAAACTTTCTTTTAGGCCATGAATATTTTTCAAATAAAATAAACAATACTTTTCTTGATCTAACATCGCTTTTCTTCTTTATATTTAATTATTAATTATCATAATATACAAGGGAAGATTTGTAAAATTGTCTCTTGGCAAAATCTCTAGCTTGATATATAATCAATGTACTAAAAAATATTTAATTTTATTTATTATGCCAGTCAAAAAAACAACAAAGCCAAGAGCAGCTACCGCCAGACCAGTTAAAGTAGCAGAAGAATTAGAAGATTTTGAGCAATTTGTAGCCAGAAAACCAAGAAGTGGTCGATCTAAAATATGGATCACACTTACTTTGATTATAGTTATTATTGTTTTGTCAGGAGCTTTAGTATTTTTATCTCAAGGTAATTTAAACAAAGAATATAAATATAAGGCTGTCTTTTTAGACAATGGACAAGTATATTTTGCTAAAGTAATCAAAGAGGATGCGCTTAATGTTTACTTGGATGAAGTTTATTATATTCAAACCGAGCAACAATTAGTTCCGGCTACTGAAGAAGGAGCGCAAGATCAAGTAATAGAAGTGCCGATTTTGATCAAGCGGGGAGCAGAATTGCATCAGCCGCAAGGAATGTTACAAATCAATCGTAGTAAGATTACTTCCATTGAAGAAGTTGGCGATGATTCGGAGGTATTAAAGGAAATAACTCGGCAACAAAGTTTGTAAGTTAAATTAAAATTTAAACCCCCTGCCTGCCTGCCGGCAGGCAGGAATCCCCCTTAACAGGGGGACTTTTTTAATCTAAAAAACCTCCCCTGTTAAGGGGAGGCTGGAGGGGTTAATTAGGCTGGGGCTTTTTGTTTGCTTATTGACAAAATAGCGTATATATGCTATATTACCATATTGTTAGGTTCGTTACATCCATCTATTTACTTACGGAAGTAAATACTAAAGAAAAAGGGGCATTATCATGCCAACAACAAATCAAGGTTTGATCTACGTTGATGTTCGCGTAGATCGTAACAAGACGCCACAACAACTGTTTAAGTCTATTGGACGAGAACAACAATGTATATCCGACGCCGTTATTGGGTCTATACCTAGAGGCGAAGGTGAGTTTGTCAGAGTTGCTTTCCTCGAGGTGGTTGGTCGCTGTAGTGAAGATGAGTTGGAGGGTGTGTTGAATGAGCATGGTTTAATCCACGATCCTTATGCTCAAATACAAGTTAATATTAATGATCCTAATTTTGCTGACGATCATCCTAATGGCGTTCATTGGAAAGATGTAGGGCATTGGTGCTATGCCTCGTTTCATAACAAGAACGGTGAGCATCGTATAGCTGCTGATCGTAGCAAAGAAGGCGTTCCTGGTGGCTATTGGGTTGGCGGTGTTCCTAAGTAAATCAAGTCTTAAAGACTTTTAATCGCACACTTGTCGTTCGAATTGTAACGACAGGTGTATTTTTTTATATTAACTATAAACTATTACTAATTACTTTACACTTCTTACTTTATGGTTTATAATAAATATTGCTTATAATCACAAGCAAGAAGCATGCGGAAAATAAAAACTGGAAACAAACAAGCGAGTAGCAAATTAGTAAAAATCGGTACATTGGCGACGATGTTCGATGTTTTGCCGTCGGCTATTAATTTTTATACTCGCGAAGGTTTATTAAAAGAAGATGGGCGCACTCAAGGCGGCTATCGTCTTTATAGTCCAGATAAAGCTATTCGCACGCTACAAAAAATAGAATATCTCCAAAGCAAAAAAAGATTATCTGTTAAGGAGATTAAACAATTGTTTTAATCCCTTCGAGCTCCTTTTTCATGCTTAGGAGCTTGAGGGTTTTAAATATTATCCGTCAGCCTTCGGCTCTGAAGGCTTAGGCCCTGAACGGGAGGCGCCTGCCTGTCCGGTAGGCAGGGAGTAAACAACAAGCTAAATAAAATATGCATAAGAAACTAGACAAAATTTTTGTTAAAGCCAAGTGTAAACATAGGGTTTACCAGCCCAGGTTATGTAAAAAGACCAAAAAAAATTGGTGGCATAGCTTATATTCCATATTTTTTTGACTTTTAATCACCTTGAGCGTAGCCGAAAGGTAAATATTGTAAAATATATGCTTTTAGGCTAGAATAAATCTTACTAATTAATCAGAAATACTGTAAATATGACTAATTTCAAAGATCGGGAAAAAGAAATATTGGATTTTTGGGAAAGTGATCAAACTTTTCAGAAATCTTTAGATAAACCAGCGCCTAATGGTGATTATCTTTTTTATGATGGGCCTCCATTTGCTACTGGAACTCCGCATTATGGACATTTAGTAGGTAATATCATGAAAGACGTGGTCCCTCGTTTTTGGACTATGCAAGGATATAGAGTGGAGAGAAAATGGGGTTGGGATTGTCATGGTTTGCCAGTGGAAAATATTGTCGAAAAAGAACTTGGTTCCAAATCTAAACAAGCGATTGAAGAAATGGGCGTGGCTAAGTTTAATGAACTTTGTCGTTCAAAAGTTTTGAGCTATGTTGCTGAATGGGAGAAAACTGTCACTCGCATGGGACGTTGGGCAGATATGAAAAATGCCTATCGTACGATGGATTTAGAATATATGGAATCTGTTTGGTGGGTATTCAAAGAGCTTTGGGATAAAGATTTGATTTATCAAGATTATCGCTCGATGCATATTTGTCCTCGTTGTGAAACTACTTTATCTCAACAAGAGGTTTCTGAAGGCTACAAAGATATTAAAGATTTATCACTGACTGCTAAGTTTGAGTTAGTTGATGAGCCAGGCACATATGTTTTGGCTTGGACGACAACTCCTTGGACTTTGATTGGTAATGTTGCTTTGGCTGTCGGAGAAAATATTGATTACATAAAAGTAGAATCAGAAAAAGAAAAATTTATCTTAGCCAAAGAATTATTAGAAGAATTTGCAGATAAATTTGGTGAGTATAAAATCGTCGAAGAATTTAAAGGTAAGAAATTAATTGCTCAGAAATATACGCCACTTTTTGATTATTACTCTAAAGATAAAGATTCAGAAAATGTAAATAATGGCTGGCAGATTGTAACGGCTGATTTTGTGACTACTGAAGAAGGAACGGGCGTGGTTCATATCGCTCCTGCTTTTGGTGAAGATGATATGAGATTAGGCAAAGAAAAAAATTTGCCTTTTGTGCAACATCTTGGCATGGATGGGATTATCAAAGAAGAAGTCACAGATTTTAAGGGTTTGCACGTCAAACCAATAGACGATGTGCAATCTACAGACGTAGCTATTATTAAATATTTAGCAGCTAAGGGTTTGCTATTTGATAAAACAAAATATGAGCATAGCTACCCTCATTGTTGGCGTTGTGAAACTCCATTATTGAATTATGCCACTTCATCTTGGTTTGTAGCAGTCACTAAAGTCAAAGACAAGGCCCAAAAAACCGCTAAGAATATAAATTGGACTCCAGATCATATTAAAGAAGGCCGTTTTGGAAAATGGCTAGAAGGAGCTCGTGATTGGTCGATTTCTCGTCAAAGATTTTGGGCTTCCGTGATGCCAATTTGGGAGTGTGATAAGTGTGAGGAAAAAGTAGTATTTGGATCGGTTGCCGATTTAGAAAAAGCCAGCGGTCAAAAAGTAACAGATTTACACAAACATATAGTTGATGAAATCACCTTTGCTTGTTCAATGCCTGCCTGCCGGCAGGCAGGTGGCAGCACTATGAAACGGGTGCCGGATGTTTTGGATACTTGGTTTGATTCTGGTTCAATGCCTTATGCTCAAATGCATTACCCATTTGAAAACGAAGATAGGTTTAATGATAACTTTCCAGCCAAATTTATTGCTGAAGGCTTAGATCAAACTAGAGCTTGGTTTTATTACATGCATATTTTAGCTGTCGCCATTAAAGGTTCACAAGCTTTTGATAATGTTATTGTTAATGGGATTGTTTTAGCTGAAGATGGTAAGAAAATGGCCAAGAAATTACAAAACTATCCAGATCCAAATGACATAATGGAAAAATATGGCGCCGATGCCTTACGTTTGTACTTATTATCTTCTCCGGTGATGTTGGCTGAGAATCTTTCTTTTGTAGAAAAAGATTTACAGACTACTTATCGTCGTTTTATTGGCTTACTACAAAATGTTTTTAGTTTTTATCAGATGTTTAAAGGTGAAGCTAAAATAGACGGAGATAAATTAGCAAAATTAAATAATGATTTAGATAAATGGATTGTTGCTAAGTTTTATAAATTGCATCAAGAGGTGACAGAAGCAATGAAAGAATATAATCTAGTTAAAGCTACTCGTCCTTTATTTGATTTTGTTGATGAGCTATCTACCTGGTACTTAAGACGTAGTCGTGATCGTTTCAAAGGTGATGATTTGAAAGACAAGGAACAAGCCATTGAGACCTTGGCGTTCATCTTAAAACAATTTGCTAAATTGATCGCTCCATTTACACCAATGACAGCGGATATTATTTGGCAGGAGTTTGATAATAAAACATCTGTTCATTTAGAAGAATGGATGAAAGCTGATCAGAAATTAATAGATCAAGAAGTTTTAGCTAAAATGGATATGGTTCGTCAGATTGCTGAAAGTGTTCATGCTGCTCGAGCTGAAGCTGGCATCAAAGTACGTCAGCCTTTGTCTACCTTAAAAGTAGCGGATAAATCTGGTTTAGCTAAAAATAAAGATTATTTGAATATTTTAAGTGATGAGTTAAATGTAGAGTCAGTGATAATAGATGATGTGATAACTGCTGATGGCTGGATTGTTACAGAAGTAAATGATTTTAAAGTATCTTTAGATACCAATTTAACCGATGATTTAAAAGAAAAAGGAATATTAAGAGAGTTGATTCGTTTTATAAATGTTTTACGTAAAGAATCAGGATTAAAACCAGCAGATAAACCAGTAGAGACCTATCAAACAGAATCAAAGAATTTATTAGTTGTAATAGAAAAGTATAAAGAAGAAATTATAAAAAGCACCTCAGCTGGATCTTTGGAAAAAGTAGATACTAGTCCAGAAAGACAGAAGGTTCAAAAGATTAATGGTGAAGAGATTATTTTAGGATTAATCACGCCAAAGGCGGACAAGAAATAAATGGCTTTCAAAACCGAAGCATTTGTATTGAGGACAAGGACTTGGCGAGAAGCGGACAGGTTATACTATTTATTTACTCCACACGAAGGTTTGATCACAGCGGTCGTTAAAGCAGCTGCTAAATCTAGCAGTAAACTTTCTGGACATTTACCGCCATTTGCTAAAGTCAAAGTAATGATTGGCCGCGGTAAAATGGATCATGTTGCTGGCACACATTTAATCAAAGATTATCAAAATATCAGGACCAACATACGCAATATATCATTAGCAGCTTCCATAGTAGAATTATTTTTAGGAGAAGCAAGCTCGGGGCCTCGTTGGAAAGAATTTCAGTTGTTAGAAGAAATGATGGTATTATTAAATGATAAGCGTTTAACTGATGAACAGAAGATGCTATTAGTGCGTACATTTTTATGGAAATTTTTAAGCATTAGTGGCTGGCATCCCCAATTAGATCATTGTATTATATGTGGTTGTTCAGTAAGTAGTGGGGCTTATTTGCCAGGCAAGGGAGTAGTTTGTATGCAGGATAGATCAGCCAATGCTTTGTTAATGAGTAAAGATCTGTTACAATTTTTAAGAGAGATATTATCTCGGCCGTTGATAGATGTTTTAGATATATCAATAGCCAAACAATTAAATAGAGAATGGCTTCAAGCTTCGCAAGCTTATTATCAGGAAGTTTACGATCGTCCTTCTCAAGCATTAAAATTATTTATTTATGGCTAAAGTAAAAAAACGTAGTGTTGATTCTGTTAAAAGATCACCGGTACGTAAAAATTCTTATGAAGCGCCTATAGTTACTCGACGTAAATCAAGCGGTCGAAAAAGAGAAGTGCCAAAAGAATTTAGAACTTTTAAAAAAGCACCTAAAGCTAGAGGTGGCTTGATTTTCTTTTTATTTTTAATATTCATTGCCGCTGCCGCTGGCTTGTGGCATTGGAACGGTAACATGAATGGTGAAAATCAAACTAGCTTGCAGTTTCAGGCTACTGGTCCAGCTAAAATTACTTCTGGTGATGAAGTGACTTATGTAGTTGAGTATACTAATTTGGATACAGTACCTTTGACGAATATGGAACTTAGCGTTTATTGGCCAGTTGGATTTTATTTTGATCAGGCTACGATTGAACCAGATAATGCTAATGCTAAGACTTGGACCTTAACAGACTTAGAGCCTGGTCGTACAGCGACTATAGAAATCGTAGGTCAATTAGTTGGTGCCAAAGATGAAGAATTAACAGTGTCTTTTAATTTAGATTATCAGCCAGCTAATTTTCATTCTGATTTTAGAGCCAAAGATACAGTTGAAACCAAAGTCAAAGATCAGAAAATTGAGTTGGCTATAGAGACTGCTGATAAAACATTAATTGATACTGAGCAAGAGATAAAGATTGTTTATCGTAATTTAAGCAAAGAAGCTTTGGTTGATATAAGCTTAGATGTTTTGTTACCAGACGATTGGATTACAGCTAGTACCACGCCAGCTAAAGAGGGTGATTTTTGGACTAGCTCACTTGAGCCAGAAGAAGAAAAAATCGTAGTTATCAAAGGTAATTTTTCTATAGATAGTCGAGTTGATCAATTAGTAGTAGCAGAGATTGGTAAAGTAGTTAATGATGATTTTCGTCGACTTTCTCGGCAGGAGCATGCTGTTATCGTAGTTAATCCACAATTTAGTATCGATTTAGAGATTAATGGTAATTCGGGTAATATCACAGCTGATTGGGATGATACTTTACGTTATCAATTAAAAATTACTAATGATAGCGCTAGTGATATAGCCGATGTCCAGATTGCGGCGTTATTGACTGGAGATTTATTATCTTGGGATACCTTAGATACAGTTGGTGAGTACTTAGGAGAAAAAATTATTTGGACAACCGAAGTTGATGATGCTTTAACTTTATGGACATCAGGTGAAACAAAAACTTTTACTTGGGAAGTTAAATTAATAGATCAACCGCAACCGGAACGTTTGATTGAAAATATTATCATGATTAATGTTGCTGGTTTAAGTGACTGGGAACAATTACAGACTATTTCTCAAATTACAGTTGGTGAAAGTTTGGGGTTTAATAATGGAGTTTATTGGCATTTAGGTGGTCGTAGAGTAGGTTCTGGTTTATTACCACCACAGGTAGGCGAAACAACAGGATATTTAGTTGTTTGGTCATTACCACAGAGCACAGGAGATTTTGATACAGTTACAGTTAGTACTATCTTGCCACCAAATGTTTCTTTTGCTGATGAAGCAGAAGTAGAAGAAGGAGGATTAGTTTTTGATGAAGATGATCGTAGTATTACTTGGACTTTAGATGCTTTTGGAGATTTACTATTACCAGTTACCACTTCTTTCATGATTGATCTTGTACCTACTGAGGATGATCGTGGTCAAACGATGACTTTATTAAATCCAGTAACAGCCAAAGCAGTTGGTCAACAAGAAGAAGTTATTGTTCGCTCAAAGATTTTAAAAACATCCGATGCAGTGGCAGATAGTAGTGAACCGATTGGTACTGTTCAATAAATATTTTTTAAATGTTTAAACTTTTAAAAACTTCTCAGAAATCACAAGCAAGATTAGGTGTGTTGACTACTGCCCGTGGCAAAGTCAGTACGCCTTTTTTTATGCCAATAGCTACAAAAGCGGCTTTAAAAAGCTTAACTGCTAATGAAGTCAAAAATTTGGGAGCAGAAATTATTTTGTCTAATACTTATCATAATTATTTGCGTCCAGGGATGGAGGTAATAAAAAAACATGGTAATTTACACCAATTTATGGATTGTGATTTACCTATTTTAACAGACAGCGGTGGTTATCAGGTGTTTTCTTTGTCTAATTTGAGGAAGATAGATGGTGACAATATTGCTTTCCGTTCACATATTGATGGTTCTAAACATGTTTTGAATCCAAAAAAGGTAGTAGATATCCAAGTTGCTTTAAATTCTGATATTATGATGGTTTTGGATGAGTGTATTGGTTTGCCGGCTAAGCGTCAGGATGCTATTAAAGCTTTGGATAGAACTACACGTTGGGCTGAGATGGCTTTTAATTATAAACAAAAATTAAATAAAAAATCAGTTAAGATCAAGAAGCAATTGATATTTGGCATTGTTCAAGGAGCTGATTTTGAGGATTTACGTAAACGCTCAGCTGATGAGCTAATGCAATTTGATTGGGACGGATTAGCCATCGGTGGACTAGCTGTTGGTGAGTCTAATGATGTGATGTATAAAGTTTTGGATTATACCACGCCAGTTTTACCAGCCGATAAACCTCGTTATTTAATGGGAGTTGGTTATCCAGATAATATTATTGAGGCAGTTAAGCGGGGATTAGACATGTTTGATTGTGTGATTCCGACTAGAGAAGCTCGGCACGGAAGATTGTATTTATGGAAAGGAAAGCCAAGTGTCACTAAAAAAGATTTCTACAAAACTATAAATATTACTAACGCCAAATTTGCTAAAGACAAAACTTTGTTAGCTGAGGGTAAATTTGGTAAATATTCATTATCCTATTTACATCATTTATTTAAAACTCAAGAGCCATTGGCCTTGCGACTGGCAACTTTGAATAATCTCAAATTTTATTTAGATTTGATGTTAGAAATAAGAAAAGCTATAAAAAATAATAAGTTATAAATAGAAAAGCACTTCGTCAAATGAAGTGCTTTTAGTTTTAGCCTAGTTTGGTTTTAGAAAAATCGGAATATTCGATTTGTCTTTTGATTCCTCATCTTCAGGCTCATTATCTTCTTCGACTGTGCTTAGATCAATTTGAGCTAAGATCATACCCTCTTCGTCTGGAGGATAGCGTTTGCCGCTCATAGCGTCAACCACTACTCGTTCTCCATTTTCGTTAGTGGTAATTCTGGGCATCATTTTTTGATCCTCCTAGATTGTGTATGATGAACTTTGTTTATTCTATATTAGATAATTTGATATTTTTTGTCAATTTGTAGTAAAAAATGCTATAATATTTACGATGAGTGAAAATATTTTTATCAAAACAATTAAAACTCTCTTCATTGATCTGATTGGGGAAATTTTGTATTTTCCTATTTGGTGGTACACCAGAGGTTTGAAAGGTGTATTTGTTTATATTTGGCGAAGTGTAAAAAAATTAGCATACAGTTTATCTTTGAAAGTGATGATTACGCATTTGCTTAGCCCTATGTTTGGTCAATATGATCGAGCTGGACGGGCAATCAGTTTTTTTATGCGTTTTATCCTATTAATAAGTCGTTTCGTGGTTTTTGTTATTGGAACAGTGCTCTATATTTGTTTGTTAGCATTTTGGGTATTATTACCATTAGTAGTTATTATGCAATTAGTTAATAATTTGCGTGTTTTATGGCTGGCATAAGTTTTCAACAATGTGATCAGTGTCGTGGCCATGGCTCTATTATAAATAAAAAGTGTCAGGCTTGTTTTAGCTTGGGACGTTTTTATTTTAAAGATAACAATTTTTTATATTGGGATAAAAGAATCAATCGTTCTAGTATTTTTATTCGAGAAATAAGGCTAGTTATTGATTTATTGATAAACGGGCTATTAATTTTAACTACGATTTTTAGCGTCTGGTTTATTTATAATATTTTGGATAAAGTAGAATTTGATCCGCATAATCTATTGACTTTTCTTACTACGCCAAGCGTAGATAATATTTGGTTAGCTCTTTTAGTAATAGCTGATATGTATTTGTACTATCGCTTATCCTTACCGTCTCATCGCAAGAATATTAATGCCAAAAAATTAGGTGATAAAGAAACATTTACTAAATATAATATTGCCAATAGCTTTAATCAAGAAACAGAGGATATCCTAGATAAGACCTGGCTTTACGCTCACCATAAAAGAATGTGGCCAGCTACTGTTTGGCATTTATTATTCATTTTATTAAATGATAAAGACATTAAGGTAGTCTTGGCTCGTTTGGGAGTTGGTGCAGCAAATCTTCAACAGATTATTGATAAAAATTTAGTCGAGTTAGTCAAAAAAAATACCAAGAAAAAGTTGACTCGTAAACAAAAATTAGATTTATCAGATAGCTTAAAAAATGTTCTATTAAATGCTTATTGGCATGCGGCTGTTATTCGAAAAGTTAAACAAGTTGAAGAAATAGATTTATTAGCAGCTTTAGTCAAGCACAATGAGGATATCAAGGATTTCTTTTATGATTTTAAAATTAACGATGATAAAATAGACAATGTCATTGCTTGGTTAGATATCAATTTACAATTAGGTCATCGTTATCGTCGTTATCGAGGCCGTTCTTTATTTAGATCAAAGTCAGGCATCAATCGTTCTTATACTGCCATCGCCACTCCAATGTTGGATAATTTTTCTTCAGATTTGACTCTAGCAGCTAAGTTTGGTCGTTTGCCATTGTCTGTGGCCAGAGAAGAAGAAATTGTTGAAATTATGAATACCATGGAGAGTGATATGGCCAGCGTAGTTTTAGTAGGCTTGCCGGGTGTTGGTAAGACAAATGTTGTAGAGGGCATTGCTAATCGCATGATGGCCGAAGAAGTGCCTACTGTCTTTCAAGATAAGCGTTTAGTTAGCATTTCTATTCCTTGGCTTATTTCTGGTGCTACCGGTACCGGTAAATTAGAAGAAAGATTTCTGGGCATTTTAAGTGAAACAGCTCTTTCTGGCAATATAATTTTGTTTATTGATAATATTCATAATCTTGTTGGAGTTAGTTCAGAAGGCACTGAAGGGATTGATTTGTCTGAAGTGTTAGCCGCTGAAATCCGTAATAAAAATATTATTGTTATCGCCTCTACTACCAATCAAGAATACGTTAGACAATTAGAGGGCAAAGAGCTCGGTCAGGCTTTACGTAAAATTGATATAGCAGAGCCAGGCAAAAATCAGTCTATTCAAATAATGGAGTCACATGTTGGTGGTTTAGAGAATAAGTACGGTATCTATTTTACCTATAATGCTTTGGAGAAAATTTATGATTTAACTGATCGTTATTTACCAGATACATATTTACCAACCAAGGCAATTACCATTATGGAAGAGGTAGCCGTAGCATCTAGTAAAATAAAAAAACAAGATAAATTAATCAGGGCTGAAGATGTGGCTGGTCTTATTTCTCGTAAGACCAAGATTCCATTGACTAGTTTATCGACTAAAGAGTCGTCAAAGCTTTTGAATTTAGAAGAAGAGATTCATCAACGTGTGATTGGTCAAGAAGAAGCAGTTAAGCAAGTGACCACTGCTTTACAAAGAGCACGTGCTGAATTGAGAGACAAAAAAAGACCAATTGCTACTTTGTTATTTCTAGGACCAACTGGTGTTGGTAAAACAGAACTAGCAAAAACCGTAGCTGAAAAATATTTTGGTGATGAAGAAAACATGATTCGCTTGGATATGTCAGAGTATCAAAATCAAAATAGTCTGGATCGTTTAATCGGTTCGGTTAGTTCTGGTCAAACAGGCTTGTTGACCGAGGCAGTGCGACATAAGCCGTTTGCTTTATTACTTTTAGATGAAATTGAAAAAGCACATCCGGATATTTTAAATGTTTTTTTACAAGTAATGGAAGATGGTCGTTTAACTGACGCCTTTGGTAAGACTGTTGATTTTACCAATCTGATTATTGTTGCTACTTCTAATGCCGGTACGGCTTATATTCAAAAACAAATTCAAGAACATAGATCAATAGATGATTTTAAAGATGAACTAATCAAAGAAAAGTTAGGAGGAGTTTTTCGTCCGGAGTTTTTAAATCGTTTTGATAGCACAGTTGTCTTTAGACCTTTGACTGAAACAGAGATATTTCAAATTGCTGGCTTGATGTTAAAGAAAGTACAAAAACGTTTGGCTGAGAAAGGAATATTTTTTACAGCCACTGATGAAGCTCAAACTGAGTTGGCACAACTAGGTTTTGATCCTGTATTTGGTGCTCGTCCTTTACGACGAGTTATTCAAGACAGAGTAGATAATGCTTTGGCTACATTTTTGTTAAAAGGCAAAATTGGTCGTCGTGATGTAGTAGTTTTTGATAAAGGTGGCCAAATCAGAATAGAAAAAGCTAAGAAATTTCACTAAAAGAAATTCTATACAATATAGAAGTCTATTTTTAGACAATATTTTATCATGTCACAATTATTTTGGTTGTTGGGTTTTTTATTTTGTTTAATGATTTTTTGCCTATCCGTCAATATTGCTAAAAGTAGCGATATTAGTTATAATTTGAGCATTGATTATATATTTTAGAGGTATTTATTATGGAAAATGAACGTAAGTTTGATAAGGTAGTTAATCTAGCAAAAACTCGTGGTTTTGTCTTTCCTTCGTCGACAATTTATGGCGGCTTAAGCTCTATTCATGATTATGGTCCCTTGGGAGTTGAGTTAAAAAACAACATTAAACAAGCTTGGCAAGATTTTATGTTGGCTCGTCGAGATGTCGTTGGTTTAGACTCTGGTATTTTGATGCATCCCAAGATTTGGGAAGCTTCAGGACATATTCAAGGTTTTAGTGATCCATTAGTGGATTGTAAGAAATGTAAAACTCGTTTTAGAGCAGACCATCTATTAGAAAGCAAGGGTTTGAAGCCGGATCATTTTCATGAAAAGCCAGAAGAGATTAAAAATATAAAATGTCCTGATTGTGGAGGTGATTTGACGGATATTCGTCAATTTAATTTAATGTTCAAAACTTTTATTGGTCCAGTAGAAGAAGATGCTAACCAAATTTATCTAAGACCAGAAACAGCGCAAGGTATTTATGTAAATTTTTTGAATGTCAAAGATAGCATGCGTCTGAAGATGCCATTTGGTATTGCCCAGATAGGTAAAGCTTTCCGTAATGAAATTACGCCTGGTAATTTTATTTTCCGGATGCGTGAATTTGAACAAATGGAAATGCAATATTTTGTTCATCCAGATAAAACAGAGGAGGTTTTCGCTAATTGGCAACAATTACGTATGGATTGGTACCTGTCTTTAGGTATAAATCCAGATAATTTACGTTTTCGAGAACATGATGAAGACGAATTAGCTCATTATGCTAAACGAGCCTTGGATATTGAATATAAATTTGCTTTTTCAGGGGAAGAGCCTTTCAAAGAATTAGAAGGCGTTCATCATCGCGGTGAATGGGATTTATCTCGTCACCAAGAATATTCTGGTGAAAAGATGACTGTTAAAGATGAAGATAATAATGATTATATTCCTAATGTGATTGAAACCTCTGGTGGTGTTGATCGAGCATTTTTAGCATTTTTATTTGACGCTTATACAGAAATAGACGGTGGTCGGACTACTACTACCGAAAGTAATAAAGAGAAAGAAGTAGTGTTAAAACTTCATCATAGGTTAGCGCCAATCAAGATAGCTATTTTACCGCTTTCTAAAAAAGAACCTTTAGCTAATAAGGCTAAAGAGATTTATGATGATTTAGTGAAGAGTTATCGTATTCAATATGATGAGACGGCTTCTATTGGAAAACGTTATCGTCGTCAAGATGAAATTGGTACGCCATATTGTGTAACAGTTGATTTCGAAAGTCTAGAAGATAATCAGGTGACAGTCAGGGATCGAGATACCATGGAGCAAGAGCGAATTGCTATTGCTGATTTAGAAAGTTATTTTAAAGAAAAATTAACATAAAAAATTATGGAAGCAAAAATAAAACCACTGCCACCATTAAGGCCAGCTCCATTACAAAAACCTGTGAAATCAGGCAAGGCCTTGGCAATTACTTTAAGTATTATCATCACCTTTATTGTTGTAGCTGCTGGCGCTTACGCTACGTATGAATTTGTTGTTTTGCCAGATACAGAGCGCGATGATGATATCTTGCAAGAACAAGTCGAAGCTTTGACTAATCAAACAGAATCTCTGCAACAACAGATTGAAGATTTACAGGGAGATGATGGAGAAGAGGAGGAAGAAGTTGTAGATGGTTTACAGACTTATAGTAATTTAACCTTTGGTTATGGTTTTGAGTATCCGGAGGCGTGGAATGTTGTTACTAGTAAATATGATCCTAATTATGCTTTCTTTGGGCCAGAAGCTACGCCTAGTGGCATGGCTTTAGGTGGTGTAGAGTTAATCTCGTCTAAATTTTCATTATCTGATTATCTAGACTATATGGAGAGTACTACAGAAATTCAATACACCAGTAGACAGGATATTAATATTAATGGCGTAGATGGATTAAGAGTTACTTATAATGGTTTTCCTAAGAGCGGAGTTAGTGTTTTATTAGAAAGTGGACGTATCAATATTTTTATAAATAGCACTGAGATTGAAGACATAGAATATTTTGATACTATTGTAGATAGTTTTGAGTTTTTACATCAAGCAGCAGAAGATGAGCGTGAAGAATTGAATTCCATATTAGAACATGTTTTTGCGTATGATCACGGTATTAGTGTAGAGAATGTCAGTGTTAAAGTATTACAGCAATCTTATGAGCATGTCCGAGGCTTTGTCAATTTGAATGGTGAAGGAGGAATGTTTTTAGCGGCCAAAAGAGATGGTGATTGGACAATTGTTCATGAAGGAAATGGTGCTATAATGTGTTCTGTGGTTACGCCGTATAATTTTCCATTTTATATGATTGGTGATTGTGTGCCAAATGTATAAACGAATTGTAAGAAAAGACGGTAGTGTCATAATTTTGCTACCACAAAAAGAAACAAAGGCTATAACTTTTGAAGTTTTATATAAAGTTGGTTCCCGTCAAGAAAATGACAAGAATAACGGCGCTTCTCATTTTGTAGAGCACCTGATGTTCAAGGGTACAGACAAGCGACCGGATACAGCCTCAATTTCTAAGGAATTAGATGGCATTGGTGCTGAGTATAATGCTTTTACTGGTAAAGATCACACGGGATATTATATTAAGGCAGATAGTAGTCATTTGCCTTTGGCAGTAGAAATGTTGTCAGATATGCTGCATAATTCTAAATTTGAAAAAACAGAAATTGATCGAGAGCGAGGGGTAATTATCGAGGAGATAAATATGTACGAAGATAATCCTTTGATGTACATAGAAGATGTTTTTGAAAATTTATTGTATCAGGACACACCTTTAGGCAGGTTGATTGCTGGTCCGCGAGACAATATTCGTAATATTACTCGCAATAGTTTGTATAATTATTATCAGAAATATTATTATTCTGGAAATTCTGTAATAGCTGTAGCCGGAAATTTTAAAGAACAGCAAGTTTTGAAGTTGATTGATAAGTTTTTTCCAATTGTTAAAACTAAGACTAGAGTAAGGAATATTCAGACAAAACCGAAACTACAACAAGCTCCACGAGTAACAATTTTATCTCGTAATGGATTAGAGCAGGTACAGCTTAATTTAGGCTGGCGTAGTGTAGCCAAAAATGATCCAAAGTTTTTAGTCAGTCAGGTGTTGGCTAATGTTTTAGGGGGCACTATGAGCTCACGTTTATTTTTACAAATTAGAGAACGTCGTGGGCTGTGTTATTTTATTAAAGCCGTGGCTTCTGGATACGAAGATATTTCTAGTTTTGCTATTCATGCTGGTTTAAATAAAGATAAGATATATGAAGCTTTGCAGGCTATTAAGGATGAACTGAACAAGTTGAAGAATGACGGTATTGGCATTGAAGAATTGCGTCATGCTAAAGATAATATGCGAGGTCGTTTAATTTTGAAGTTAGAAGATATAAATACTCAGTTAAATTTTATTTCTGGACAGGAGTTATTAGAGAAAAAAATTAGAGATTTAGACCAGTTATTGATTGATTTAGAAAAAGTTACTTTAAAACAGATAAATAATTTAGCTAGTGAGATTATTTCCTGGCCAAAAGCTAATTTGGCTATTATCGGTTCATTCACCAATAAAAATAAATTTTTAAATATTCTAAATAAATAGTTTATGTCAAATTTTAAGAATGTATCAATTTCGACAGGTACAATCGTTAGGGTCATTGTCATTTTTTTGCTCCTAGGCTTTTTGTTTTTAATCAAAGACGTCTTAGCCCTATTGTTCATAGCGATTGTTTTATCAGCCGCTTTTGATCCAATGGTAGATTGGTTGCAGGCCAGAAGAATTCCTCGTGCATTAAGTATTTTAGGAGTTTATATTATCTTTTTATCTTTGGTTGCAGGAACAATATTTTTGATTTCTGGTCCAGTTGTTGAACAAATCAAAGAGGTGTCACGTGATGCTAATACAGCTCAGTTTTATCAAAAGATAGAAGAGGGTTTCAAGAATTTACAACAGTTAAGTTTTACTAGTAGTGAAACACAACAAGCAACAGGGCTATCTTTTATCTCTAGTGGTTTATCAAAAGCTACTAATGGCATATTTAGCTTTGTCGTATCTTTATTTGGCGGGGTGATTTCTTTCTTTATTATTCTAGTAATTACTTTTTACCTGGTAGTAGAAGAAGATGGTATGAAGCGATTTATTCGTAGTATGACACCATCGAGACATCAACCATATGTTACTCAATTGATAAATAAAATTCAGCATCGCATGGGATATTGGTTGCGTGGCCAACTAATTTTGTCGGTTATTGTCTTCATACTGGTTTATTTGGGCTTGAGTATTATCGGTATTAAATATGCTCTTATTTTAGCTTTAGTAGCAGGATTATTTGAAATTATACCTTATTTAGGTCCACTAATGTCTGCTGTGCCAGCTATATTTTTAGCTTATGCTCAAGATCCTTGGCGTGCTTTAGCTGTGCTTGGTTTATATTTTGTAATTCAGCAAGCAGAAAATCAGTTGATTGTACCAAAGGTGATGGGTAAGATTGTTGGCCTTAATCCGATTATTGTTATTCTTAGTATTTTGACGGGTGCTCGTCTTGCTGGGCCAGTAGGAGCAATATTAGCCGTGCCAGTAGCCACTGCCTTTGCTGTTTATTTTGAAGATTTACTTAGTCGAAAAACTAAACAAGAAACTAAATTAGCTAAATAATGTCTACTCTTTATTTTGTTGCTACGCCAATTGGAAATTTAGAAGATTTAACTTTGCGAGCTAAAAGAATTCTGGCCGAGGTAGATTTTGTAGTAGCAGAAGACAAAAGAGTGACTAAAAAATTACTAGAGCATTTTGATATTAAGACTCAATTATTAGTTTGGCATCAACATAGTAAAGATGCTGATTGGAATAAAATAAAAAAACTATTAAATGAAGATAAAGATTTGGCTGTAGTAACTGATGCTGGTACACCGGGATTGTCTGATCCAGGAGGGAAATTGATTGAGAAAGTGCTAATTGATTTTCCAGAAGTAAATATTGTACCGATACCAGGTGCATCTAGTTTGACGACTATTATTTCAATAGCTGGGATTCAGCTAGATAAATTTTTGTTTTTAGGTTTTTTACCTCATAAAAAGGGTCGACAAACTTTGATGACAGAAATTAAAGATTCTAAACGTCCGGTAATATTTTTGGAATCCGTGCATCGTATTCAAAAAGCTTTAGAGCAACTAGGCGATTGTGATAAACAGTTGATCGTTGGTCGAGAGTTAACAAAAAAGTTTGAGACTATTTATCGTGGCACAGCTCAAGAAATTTTAGAAATTTTAAATGCAGATAAAATACAAGTCAAGGGAGAGTTTATTATTATAGTAAATAAATAATTTTATGGAATCAATACAATGGCGCTATGAGCCCACAGCCGATGATTTAAAAAGAGCCAGTATAATGCCTAAAATTTTAGGTTTTTGTTTTTATTTTAGTGGCGTTATTTATTTGTATGTTTATTATTTTGAGAATAGAGAAACAAGTTTTGGCATTACGCTAATATTTGCATATATCATTAGCTTATTATTTTGGCATTTATTTCTTAAACGTAAATTTAAATTAAGGGTTCAGTTATTTGAAGTGAATGAAAATGCTATTATAGTGACCGAAGCAAAGGGTAATAAAAAATATGAATATAAATGGGAAGACTTAAAATCATTTAGTACTAAGCACTCAAGTTATCCGGAAGAAAATCCTGATTTCAGTAGTGGACCAAATAGTGCAGAACGAAAGAAATATTATATTAAAAAAGATAAACACGGATTTTTCCCATTATTGGTGCCAAATAAATATGTAGATCAAATATATGGAATTTTAAATAATAAGTTAGAAGAAATCAAATAAAAATACTTTGTAGAATAATCTATGACCGAAAAGAAAAAATACTATATTACAACTCCAATTTATTATGTCAATGACCAGCCACACATTGGTCATGCTTATACTACCATTGTCGCTGATGTGTTAGCTCGTTTTTATCGTCAGCAAGGAGCTGATGTTTATTTCTTGACTGGCACTGATGAGCATGGAGCAAAGATTGCAGAGTCAGCTGCTAAGACAGGAGTAGAACCACAGATTTTTACTGACCAAGTAAGCCAACAGTTTCAAGATGCTTGGGCAAAACTAGAAATTGAACATGATCAATTTATTCGCACTACTGATGACAAGCATAAAGAAATTGTAACCGAAATTTTAAATAAATTAAAAACAGCCAAAACACCGCAAGGCAATGATGTTTTGTATGAAGCAGATTATCAAGGTTTGTATTGTGTTGGTTGTGAAAAATTCATTACCGAAAATGAATTAGACAATGGTCTATGCCCGGATCATAACAAAAAACCCGAACAAGTAACTGAGAAAAATTGGTTTTTTAAACTGCAGGATTTTTTGCCAACTATTATTGAAAAAATAAAAAATAATGAATTAATTATTTATCCAGAATCTAGAAAAAATGAAGTTCTGGGTTTATTAGAGAAACAAGATTTACCAGATTTTTCTATTTCTCGTTCAGCTAAAGCTGTTTCTTGGGGGATTGATTTACCTTGGGATGAGAATCAAAAAGCTTATGTTTGGGTAGACGCACTATCTAATTATATTACGGCCTTAGATTATCCGGATGGCGAGTTATTCAAAAAATATTGGCCAGCTGATAACCAAGTGATGGCTCTAGATATTTTGAAGTTCCACGCTATTTATTGGCCAGCAATATTGTTAGCCTTGGGAGCTGATTTGCCAAAGCAATTAAATATCCATGGCTTTTTTACTATCGATGGCAAAAAAATGTCCAAAACTTTGGGCAATGTCATTCATCCGGATGAATTAGTAGATAAATATGGAGCGGAAGCAACTAAATATTTAATTTTATCTCAATTTTCTTTTGGTTCAGAGTCAGATATCAAAATAGAAGAGTTCGGCGTTAAGTATAATGCTGATTTAGTAAACGGCTTAGGCAATTTAGTAAACCGCATTACAAAGATGACAGAAGATTATTTAGGCGGCAAGGTTAAATTTAACAAAGCAGAGAAACATTTTGTGTCAGAAACTCAAGAGAAGATAGAAAAATTAGATTTTAGGGGTGCATTACTTAGAACGTGGATTCCCATAAAGAATTTGAATCAAGCAATTGATCAGCAAAAGCCATGGGAGCTTGCTAAATCTGATAAGCCGGATGATAAAATAAAGTTAGAGGATTTGTTGACTGAGGGGACTGCTGATTTATATAATATAGCGATTGCCTTGCAACCTTTTATGCCAAAAAAATCTCAAGAAATTTTAACTATTTTAACAGCAGATAAAATAGTTAAACCAAGTACACCATTATTTGAAAGATTAAAGTAAAAAAGTCATGAAAACTAATTTGTTACAACGTTTAAAAAAGACTAATCGAAATGTATATTCGATTATTATTGGTTTGGGGATTTTGTTATATTGGCGAGGTCTTTGGGGATTATTAGATCTTTATTTATTTCCAGGCAATGAATTGATTAGTTATTCTATATCAATCGTTGTTGGCTTAGCAATTTTATTTTTTAATGATTTTAGGCTAAGAGAAATGGAAAAGTAATTTTAGGCATATATTATTTTATGATGAAAATATGAAATTTTCTAAATTAATGATTTTTGTTCTTCTCTTGTTAACTGTGACCGTTGTTGTATCTGGTTGTCGAATTAAATCAATCGAAGAAACAGAGTCATATGATGTTATACAATTAAATTAATAATAAAAATATGAATTGGTTAGACATTGTAATTATAGTTATCTTATTATTCTTTTTCTGGAAAGGTTTTAGAGCTGGTTTAGTAGGTGCTATTGGCGGATTTTTAGGTATAATTGTTGGTATTTGGGCCGGCTCACATTTTATGACTCAAGTAGCAGGTTGGTTGATGCGGTCATTAAGTATGACTAATCAATCTTTAGCTAATATCTTAGGATTCATTGCTATTTTTATACTGATTAATATTATATTTAGTATTATAGTTTGGATCATAAATAAAATTTTTAATATTATACCTTTCATAGATTTGGCAAATAAGTTAGCCGGATCTTTAGTTGGGGTTATTGGTGGTGTTCTAGCGGTAGCGGCATTGGTTTATTTATTATCTTTATTTTCTTTTTCAGATGCTATTGCTGAGGTGGTAGAAGAATCACAATTAGCCGCCATTGCTTTGAGTGTAGCAGTGATCATTAAGCCATTGATTCCTGAAGCTATAAAAAGTGTAAAAGAAATAATTTAACATGTTAATAGATTCACATACTCATCTTAATTTTCAAGCTTATGACGATGATCGGGCAGAGGTAATAGATCATTGTCAGCAAGCTAAGATGGCTCTGATTAATGTCGGAGCCGCTTTTGACTCAAGTCAAAAAGCTGTGGAGTTGGCTCAACAAAATAAAAATTTTTATGCCAGTATTGGTTTGCATCCGATTCATGTTTTGGATGAAGAGTTTAAAATAGCTGATTATCAAAAATTAATAGATAGTAATCCAGAAAAAGTAATAGCCATTGGCGAAACTGGATTAGACTATTTTCATAATCAAGACACCAAAGAAAAACAAGAAGAGATTTTTTTACAACACATAGAATTGGCTAAGAAAAATGATCTAGCTTTGATTATTCACGGCCGCAACGACAAAGAGAATAGATTAGATGTCTATCAAGACATTTATAATATTTTGAAAGAACAACAAGTTAGAGAAGCGGTAGTGCATTGCTTCGGTGGTTCACTTGAACAGGCTAGGCTAATATTAGACTTAGAACTGTATTTGGGCTTTACAGGGATTGTTACATTTGATAAAACAGGAGTATTAGCGGAGATTATAAAAATGATGCCTTTAGATAAAATTTTGATAGAAACAGATGCTCCTTATTTAACCCCGGTGCCTTATAGAGGTAAGCGCAATGAACCAGTGTATGTCAAAGAAGTAGCTGTTAAAATCGCTGAGATCAAAAATATGAACGTTGAGGAAGTGATTAAAATTACAGGAGACAATGCTAAACAATTATTTAAGATAAAATAATTTTAATTATATGGATATTGCTTTATTAATAGTTTTTATAGTCGGTTTTGCAACAGTAGTATTTTTGTTGATGAAAAAACAGGAGCCGGTCAATAAAGAAGATGATAAAACTGCATTAATGTTGCAACAACAGATTAATGATTTAAATGTGCAGTTGAGTCAAAAGTTTGATCAGTCTAGTCGACATTCTTCCAAGATGTTACAAGATCAGTTTATAGAAACCTCTCGGCTTTCCAAAGAAGTTACTGAAAAGTTATTAAAATTAGAAGAAACAAATAAACAGGTTGTAAGTTTTACCGATCAACTACAGAATCTAGAAAAAGTTTTGACTAATTCAAAAAATAGAGGCTCACTTGGTGAGGCTAGCTTAGAGATGATTTTAGCAAATATTTTACCGCCACAAAGTTATCAGATGCAGTATCATTTCAAAAGCGGTGAAGCAGTAGATGCCGTAGTAAAAATTAAAGATAAACTATTACCAGTAGATGCCAAGTTTTCTTTGGAAAATTATCGCCGTATTATAAATGAAACCAACAAAGAAAAGAAAAAAGTTTTAGAAAAAGAATTTAAAAATGATTTGAAAAAGAGGATTGATGAGACCTCTAAATATATTCGTCCGGGTGAGGATACTTTAGATTTTGCTTTTATGTTTATTCCGGCTGAAGGTATTTATTATGACTTGTTAATAAACGAAGTTGGAGCCGTCAAAGTAAATACTCGTAGTTTGATTGATTATGCTTTTAATGAACGAAAAGTAATTATTGTTTCACCAACTACTTTTGCTGCATATTTGCAGACAGTCTTGCAAGGGTTGCGTGCTTTGCAAATAGAGGAGTCGGCTAAAGAAATAAGAGCAAATGTTACTAAATTGCAAAAACACATGGCGGCTTATAGTGAGTATCATAAAAAACTAGGTAATCACCTAGGTACAGCTATAAATGCCTATAATTTCAGCAGTAAAGAATTTAAAAAGGTAGATAAAGATATTTTAAAGATAAGTGGAAATGGTGAAAATATTGAAATTGAAGACTTAGATAAGCCAAAAATAGAATAAATTTAGCGCATTGCTAAAATAAGCTAATAAAGTACCTAATTTTTTAAAAATATCTTGACTTGGGGCGTGTTTCAGTATATACTGATGTCGCCTTTTGTTATTTGAGAGACTAAATTATTTATAAATCATGGCATTAAAACAGATGGGTCACCCTAGTTTTTTTATTTTCCGCATTATTCTAATAATTGCTATTTTCGTGGTGGCTAGCGTTTATCTGTATGAAATACCATGGTTAAAGGGTCTATGCCAGAAGTATACTTGGTTACCAGTCATTTTGATTTTATCGGATATTGTTACGGCACTAATAGTAATTTATATTTCTATAATGAAAGAAGTAGATGGTGTAGTTGGCGCTTATTCAGATGAATTAACTGAGATTGGTCAAATAACAGAACAAGAATTTTCTGAATTTCCGGTGAATAAAGAGTAGTATATGTCTTGGATCAATAAATTTAAAAATAGTAAAGATAAAGAGTATAATAAATTAGCCTTAATTATTTTTACTGAAATGACCACCTGGATAGTCTTGCCAATTATTGGTGCTTTGTTTTTAGGGCGTTGGCTAGACCAAAGACAAGAGACAGGGAATTTATATTTTTTCGGCTTAACTGCCTTAGCGTTTGTAATTTCCTGTGTTGGTGTTAGTTTAGTTGGTGCAAAATATTTAAAAATAGTTAATCCTTCGGCAAGCTCAGGAGAGACCCCTTCGGCTAACATTTCCTCTTCCGCTGAAGCTCCAAAGGACAAGCAGGATGATCCTTCAGTTAACACTTCCTCCTTCACTAAAGTTTCGGAGGATAAGCAGGATGATAAAGAAAACAAATAATGTCTACAGATAATCACAATTCAGAACCTACACATTCGGAGCCAGAAGTTTTACATGATGTAGAAATAGGTGAAAACCAACATGCGTCAGAAGAACATGCTGAAGAAGGGCATGAGCTTACTTTGTATGCAGAACCGATTGTACATATCGGCAATTTTCCTGTAACCAACTCATTGCTTACCTCTTGGGTAGCAGTGTTTTTAATTATTTTACTTTCTTTGGCAATTCGTAAAAAAACCAAAAGAATTCCTTCAATATTTCAAAGTATTATAGAATTAGTAGTAGAGGGTGCTTTGAATATGATGGATTTAGTGACCAATGATCGATCTAGAAGTAAGAAGCTTTTTCCTATAATTTTTGCTGTTTTTATTTTTATTTTGGTAAATAATTGGTTAGGATTAATACCTGGTATTGGCTCAATTAGTTTTAATGGTCATCATATTTTTCGAGGTGGTACAGCTGATTTGAATACCACTTTAGCTTTGAGTTTATTTGCCGTAATTGCTGCCAATATTTTTGGTGTGATGGTTGTCGGTGGCTGGAATTATTTTAATAAATTCATAAATATCAAGGCTATTTTAGCTATTCCTAAGAAGATTAAAAAAGAACCAACGATTGTTTTAATCAATCCAATTTCATTTTTTGTCGGCTTAATTGAAGTAATTTCCGAAGTCGCTAAAATTGCTTCTTTGTCTTTTCGTTTATTTGGTAATGTTTTTGCGGGCGAAGTTTTATTAGCTTCCATTTCCGCTATTTTAGCCTTTGGTTTACCCTTGCCTTTTATGTTTTTAGAGGTGATCGTTGGCTTGATTCAGGCTTTGATTTTTGCTATCTTAACTTTGGTATATTTTACGATCGCCGCTACTGCGCATGATCATTAAAATTAATAACTATTGATTGGATATTATTTAGTATTCAGCCAATAATTATTAATTAATATAATTTGACGAATCAGATTATTTTAAGGAGATTAGATTATGGAAATGACTTTACTTGCCAAAGCTTTGGCAATTGGAATCGGCAGTATTGGTCCAGCTTTAGCCATTGGTATGATTGGTGCTAAGGCCATGGAATCAATTGGTCGTAATCCAGAATCAACGGGTAAAATTTTAGTACCAATGCTATTGGTTTCTGCTTTTGCTGAAGCCATTGCTATTTACGCTTTGATTATAGCTTTTAGTATCAAATAATCTTTGATTATTCTTACTGGTTCAAAGATATTTGAGCCAGAAGAGAGTAATTAAAATGAATTAAAAATGGAAATTTTAGAATTATTTGGCGTTGATTGGAGATTAATGATAGCTCAGTTAGTAAACTTTGTTATCGTCTTATTGGTTTTGTGGAAATTTGCCATTAAGCCATTGATGAAGACGATGGAATCTAGAAATGCAGAAATAAGTAAAGGCTTAGATGATGCCAAAGCAGCAGCTGACAAGATAGAAGAGGTAGAACATGATGTTAAAATCAAATTGCAGGAAACCAAAGCTGAGGCAATAGAAATTTTGGAGCAAGCTAAAAAACAGTCAGAAAGTAATCATCAAGATAGTTTAGAACAAACTAAAAATGAAGTAGCAGAAGTAGTCAAAAAAGCTAAAGAGCAGATTGCTGCTGAAAAGAAAGATTTAGTTAATGGTGCTAAAACAGAAATTGCCGGATTATTAACTAAGGCTTTGCAACAGATTTTATCCGAAGGACTAAGTAAGGATATTGATCAAAAATATATTGAAAAAACTTTGAAAGAATTAAAATAATGAAACCAGCAGAACAAGCTACAATTTTAGCTAAAGCTGTATTTTTGAGCTTAGCAGATAAAGATAAACAAAAAGCCAATAAGGTTGTTGATAATTTTATAGTTTATTTAAAAGAGCACAAATTAACTCCTTTACTACCAAAGATCATTGTAGCTGTGAAAAATTTGTATTATCAAGCTACTGATACAGTTGGCGTTAAGGTTACTGCTAAAGATGGATTATCAACTGATGTGCTCGATAAGTTAACAGCGACAATGAAAAAAAGATTAGCTAAAGAAATAGATTTAACTAATCGTGTAGATGAAGATATTATCGGTGGTGTAATACTACGCTATGATGATAAGATGATTGATGCTTCAATTAAAACTAAAATTAACAAATTAGCAAAACAATTAGAAAATTAATTATAATATTAATAAAGTAAAAAAGATGTCTTACGAATATTTAATCAAAAATTTACAACAGCAACTTGAAGATTGGCAGGGTGATGTCAAAGAAGAAACAGTTGGCGAGATCATTGAAATAGGTGATGGTATTGCTAGTGTGTCTGGTTTGAACGAGACCATGGCTTCTGAGATGCTGGAGTTTGAGTCTAGCACTGGAGAAAAAATTTACGGCGTTGCTTTGAATTTAGAAGAATTTTCTATTGGTGCTATTATCTTGGGTGATTACCAAGTTTTGAAAGAAGGAGATAAAGTACGTCGCACTAAGAGAATTTTAGAAGTTCCAGTTGGTGAGGCAGTTGTCGGCCGTGTGGTTAATGCCTTGGGTGAAGCTATTGATGGTAAGGGTGATATTAAGACTAAAGATTTTTATCCAGTAGAAAAGATAGCTCCTGGTGTTATTACTAGACAATCAGTGCATCAGCCATTACAGACCGGTATTAAAGTTATTGACTCTATTATCCCAATTGGTAAAGGACAACGTGAGTTGATTATCGGTGATCGTCAAACAGGTAAGCCTGCTTTGGCCATTGATACTGTTATCAATCAAAAAGGAAAAGATGTTATTTGTGTCTATGTAGCTATCGGACAAAAAGAATCAAAGGTTGCCAAGATTGTGGCTAAATTGGAAGAGACTGGCGCCATGGATTACACTACTGTCGTTGTAGCTGGTGCTTCTCATTCAGCTTCTTTATCGTATATTTCACCATACACAGGTACGGCTATAGCTGAGTATTTCATGGAAAAAGGAAAAGATGTTTTGGTAATTTATGATGATTTATCTAAACATGCAGTAGCATATAGACAAATTTCTTTATTATTACGTCGTCCACCAGGACGTGAGGCTTATCCGGGAGATGTTTTTTATTTACATTCTCGTTTATTAGAACGTTCAGCTAAAATGAGCGATAAAGAAGGCGGTGGTTCGTTGACTTCATTGCCAATTATTGAAACCCAAGCTGGTGATATTTCAGCATATATTCCAACTAATGTTATTTCTATTACTGATGGTCAAATTTTCTTAGAAACAGATTTGTTTTACAAGGGTATTCGCCCAGCTTTAAATGCTGGTTTGTCAGTATCACGTGTTGGTTCAGCTGCTCAAATTAAAGCTATGAAAAAAGTAGCTGGTAAATTGAAATTAGATTTAGCTCAATATCGTGAATTAGAAGCCTTTGCTCAATTTGGTTCAGATTTGGATGATGCTACTAAACAACAGTTAAATAGAGGAGCGCGTATTACTGAAGTTTTGAAACAACCTCAATTTTCACCAATAGATCAGAATAAACAGGTGGCTATTATTTATGCGGTTAGTAATGGTTATACAGATAATATTCCGGTGACAGATATTTCTAAGTTTGAGGGGCAATTATTTATTAAATTAGACGCTGAAGGTCAAGATATTTTAAAAAATATTGAAACGGAGGGCGTTTTGGATGAAAAATTAGAAGAAAAGTTAAAAACAATTATTGAAGATTTAGTAAGTACATTTACTAAAACAGAATAAGTATGTCACAAGGCACAGGAGATATTAAAAGAAGGATAAAGTCGGTTAAAAGTACCAACAAAATTACTAAAGCGATGGAGTTGGTTTCGGCAGCTAAAATGCGTAAAGCAATTAGTAGAGTTTTGAGTACTCGTAGTTATGCCGATTTATCTTGGGATATGATTTTACGTTTGGTAAAAAAAGTAGATACAAGTGGACATCCATTTTTTAGAGAGGCCAAAGAAACAAAGAACATAGCTATTATCTTAGTTAGTACCAATCGAGGCTTGTGTGGCAGTTTTAATGGACAATTAGTACAAAAAGTTATTGATTCTATCAAGATACATGCTCCAGAAGTTACCAATACAGATATTATTACTTTCGGCGTTAAGGGCAGAGAAGAGGTTATACGCAAAAATTTGAATCTGATAGCTGATTTTCCAAAAAATGATATTACAGAAAATTCAGTTGATGTTTTACCAATAGCGCATTTATTAGTCAAAGAATTTAAAGCCGAAAAATACGATAAGGTATTTGTGGCTTATATGGATTTTATGTCCTCTTTAAAACAAATAGCTCATGTTAAACAATTATTACCTTTTTCTTCACATATTGACGAACGATTGGGGCACATCATTCACGAAAAAAAGAATAAAGAACATGTAGATATTGATGAGATTGCTGAATTTACCTTTGAACCAAGCAGAGAAGAAATCTTGAATTCATTTTTACCAAAATTAATTGAAATGCAATTATTTCAGGCAGTTTTAGAAAGTGAAGCTTCAGAACATTCAGCTCGCATGTTTGCTATGCGTAATGCTTCAGATGCTGCAACAGATATGATAAACGAATTAACATTAATATATAATCAGGCTAGACAAGCTAATATTACTGCTGAGTTAGCAGAGATTTCTGCTGGTGCAGCCGCTTTAGAATAAATTGAATAATATTTTATGAAAAACAACAAAGGGACAATTAAGAAAATTATCGGACCAGTTGTCGATGTACACTTTGCCGAAAAATTACCAGAAATAAATCATGCCTTAGAAGTCAAAATGACTGACAAAGTTGTGGTTTTAGAAGTACAAAAACATTTGGGAGACAATACTGTACGAGCGGTAGCTATGGATTCTACTGATGGTTTATCTCGTGGTTTAGAAGTAGTAAATACTCAAGCACCGATTAATGTGCCCGTTGGTAAAAATACCTTAGGTCGCATGTTTAATGTTTTAGGTAAGGCCATCGATGGTAAGGATGAAGTGAAGACAGAATCTACTTTGCCAATTCATCGAGCGGCGCCAAAATTTACTGAGCAAGCTACAAAAACTGAAATTTTTGAAACAGGTATTAAAGTTATTGATCTTATTTGTCCATTTACTAAAGGTGGTAAAGTTGGATTATTTGGTGGTGCTGGTGTTGGTAAAACAGTAGTGATTCAAGAATTGATTCGTAATATTGCTGCTGAACATGGTGGATTTTCAGTTTTTGCTGGTGTAGGTGAGAGAACTCGTGAAGGTAATGATTTGTATTATGAAATGAAAGAATCTGGTGTTTTGAAAAATACTACTTTAGTTTTTGGTCAGATGAATGAACCACCTGGGGCTCGTCAACGTATTGCTTTGACTGGGTTGACTATGGCTGAATATTTTCGTGATCAAGAAGGAAAAGATGTTTTATTGTTTGTAGATAATATTTTCCGTTTCACTCAAGCTGGTTCTGAGGTTTCTGCTTTGTTAGGACGTATGCCTTCAGCTGTTGGTTATCAACCAACTTTGGCTACAGAAATGGGAGAATTACAAGAACGTATTACTTCTACTAACAAAGGATCTATTACTTCTGTCCAAGCAGTTTATGTGCCAGCTGATGATTTGACTGATCCAGCTCCGGCTACTACTTTTGGTCATTTAGATTCTACTGTTGTTTTATCTCGTGGTTTATCTGAACTTGGTATTTATCCAGCTGTAGATCCATTAGATTCTAACTCTATTATTTTGGATCCAGAAATAGTTGGTGAAGAGCATTATAATGTTGCCCGTGATGTACAGCAAGTATTACAACGTTATAAAGATCTGCAAGATATTATTGCGATTTTAGGTATGGATGAGTTGTCAGAAGATGATAAGATTATTGTTTCTCGTGCTCGTAAAGTACAAAAGTTTTTATCACAACCATTTTTTGTGGCTGAAACATTTACTGGTACACCAGGACAATATGTCCCTCTAAAAGAAACCATTCGTGCTTTCAAAGAAATTTTAGAAGGTAAATATGACAGTAAAAGTGAACAGGCTTTCTATATGAAAGGCACTATTGACGAAGTAAAATAAAAGGTTTAAGATAGCCAAGCTCAATGAAAGATTTTACATTAAAAATTGTTACCCCAGAAAAAGTAGTATTAACCGATAAGGTTAGTCAGGTTTCAGTCACTTCTAGTACTGGTCAAATTACTATTTTATCTAATCATGTGCCTCTGGTTAGCCAATTAGCAGCTGGAGAGATTGTGGTTAAACAGCAAGGTAAAGAAGAAAATCTAATGGCTGTTTTTGGTGGTTTTGTTGAAGTAGTTCCAGGACAAGTCATTATTTTGGCTGATCGAGTAGAGAATGTAGCGGAGATAGATGAAGATCGGGCTGAAGAAGCTAGAAAACGGGCCGAAGATGCTTTGCAAGATAAAAAAGTAGACAGCGCAGAGTTTGCAGCACTAACTGCTAATTTGGAAAAAGAAATGAATCGTTTGCGTATTGTTCGCAAATATAAACATAAAGGTATTCGTACCGGTAAACATTAAGGGAAGACTTATGAAATTTACTGTTCCAAATGACAATCTCGATAAACACGAGTGTCCACTGGCTGTGATCAAGTGTGTCGATTTTCGTTTTCGTACAAGTGATCAAGAGTTTATTGAAAAAGGTTTGGGTTTTGCAGATTTTGATTTATACTCTTGGCCAGGTGCTGCCAAAGCAGTGCTACGTCAAAATGGTTTCAAAACAGAATTTGTAGAACACATTGTTTCTGTTTCTCGTGGTTTACATAAGATTAAGAAGCTTTTACTCTTATGGCATTGGGACTGTGGTGGCTATGGCGGCAGTAAATCTTTTACAGATACTTCAGCAGAAGAGAAAAAATATTGCCAAGATTTACAAGCAGTCAAAGATATTTTGGCCAAAGAGTTACCAGATGATTTAGAAATTATCATGGCTTATTCTAAACCAGTGCCACAAGGTTTGGAATATCAGACAATCGAATAAATTCATTTGCCGTCTATTCATTTGGGCGGTTTTTTATTTTTGCTTAATATTTTATCTTATGTTAGAGTTGATGATAACAGAGAGTTAATTTTAATTAGTAGTAAAAAATATGAAAATAAAAGTTGTACTGTTTTTCTTAGCATTTTTTATTTTATCTGGTTGTAACAATCCATCTTTACCATCAAATAATATTCAAAATAATGAAACAAAAGATAAATTTTGTGATTATATTAATGAAGAATGTCATGAAAAAATGATACAGATAACAGCAACTTATAATGAAGGTTACGCTATGTCAAACCATCCAATTATTAGTTTTGACAAAAAACAATCTTATTGGAGTACTGATTTTGGACAAACTATATTAATTTCAGATGTAAAGATAGATTGCCAGGAAGAAGTTTTTATTTCGGGCGTGCTAAAAGAAAATGTTGGTCCATGTAGTAAAGAAGTGGGGACAAGAAATAGTTATTGTGGTACTGCCATTGAAGTTGAAAGTTGGCAATGTCAATAATGTGATAGCATAGGATTATTAGGCGATCTGAATAGATCGTCTTTTTCTTTTGCCAAAAATCTAATATCTGCTAAAATAGACTATATGCCTATAAACCTATCTAAGTTAAATCCAGCCCAAAAACAGGCCGTTATTCACGATAAAGGCCCTGTTATTTTGATTGCTGGAGCAGGAACCGGTAAAACAACTGTAATTACCCAACGTATTGCTCACTTGATAGTCAAGAAAAAAGCCAAGCCAGAGGAGATCTTAGCGGTCACTTTTACCGAAAAAGCAGCCGCTGAAATGGAAGAGCGGGTAGATAAGCTTTTGCCCTTAGGTTATTCAGAATTATGGATTCACACTTTTCATGGTTTTGCTGAGAAAGTACTCAAAGATTATGCTTTGGACATTGGCTTGTCTAATGATTTTAAGCTTTTAGACACAACAGCAACTTGGATGTTGGTGCGGAATAATCTAGATAAATTTGAATTAAATTATTACCAGCCTTTAGGTAATCCAACTAAATTTATTCATGCTTTATTAAGTCACTTTTCTCGTTGCAAAGATGAGGTGGTTTACCCGGAAAATTATTTAGAGTATGCAGAAAATCTACAGTTAGATTCAGATTCTGCGGCTGATCGGGAAGATGTAGAGATGGAAATAAATCGAGCTAAAGAAGTGGCTAATGCTTACCATGTTTATCAGCAATTATTGTTAGACAATAATGCTATGGATTTTGGAGATCTAATAAATTATACACTCAAGTTATTTCAAGAACGTCCACAAATTTTAGAACAATTTAGAAAACAATTTAAGTATATTTTAGTTGATGAGTTTCAAGATACCAATTGGGCTCAATATGAACTGATTAAAATTTTAGCAGCACCAAATAATAATTTAATGGTGGTTGGCGATGATGATCAGGCGGTATATAAATTTAGAGGAGCTGCTATTTCTAATATTTTAAGTTTCCAAAAAGATTATCCAAAAGCTAAACAAATTTTCTTAACAGATAATTATCGTTCTGGTCAAAATATTTTAGATAAAGCATATAATTTTATTCAGCTAAATAATCCAGATCGTTTAGAAGCACAGCTTAAAGTTGGCAATAAAAAATTAGATAAAAAATTAACCGGTCATAATAAAACAAAAGGACAGGTTAAGGTTTTATCGTATACAGATAAAAATTCTGAGATCGATGGTGTCTTACAGCAGATTGCTGAAATCAAGAAAAAAGACAAAGAAGCGCAATGGTCGGATTTTGCCATTTTAGTCAGAGCCAACGATCAGGCAGCTGGTTTTGTCAGTATGATGCGAAAAATTGGCTGGCCACATCAGTTTTTAGCTTCTCGTGGTTTATATGCTCAGGATATTGTTTTGGATATCGTAGCTTATTTGAAGTTATTAGATAATTATCATGAGTCACCGGCTTTGTTTAGAGTTTTGAGTTTGCCTTGTTTTAATATTGATATTCAGACTTTAATTCATCTTAATCATCTGGCTAATAGAAAAAGTTGGAGTTTGTATTATACGCTCAAAGCATATAGAGGACATATTAATTTACCGGTTGGGCAGAGTAGAATTATTGATGAAATTTTGGCTCAAATAAAAACTCATACCGAATTATCCAAAGACAAACCAGTCTCACAAGTTATTTATACTTGGTTGGAAGATAGTGGCTATTTGAAGTTAATTACTTTAGAAGAAACACAATATACACGCGAACAATTAAACTTTTTGAATCAGTTTTTTAGAAAAGTACGATCATGGGAAGAAGAAGCACTGGATGGTTCGGTGCATCAATTTTTGACTCAAATGGACATGGAGCTAGAGTCTGGAGAGCAAGGCTCAATAAAACAGGATGCGGATGCTGGCCCCGATGCTATTAAGGTAATGACCATTCATGGATCCAAGGGTTTAGAGTTTAAGTATGTGTTTATTACTAATTTAGTACATTTACGTTTTCCAAGTACCCAAAGACGGGATCCTATTTCTATACCAGAAGAGTTTATCAAAGAACAATTGCCGAGTGGTGATGCTCATTTGCAGGAAGAGCGAAGATTGTTTTATGTTGCTTTAACCAGAGCTAAACAGGCAGTTTATTTGACTTGGGCCAAAGACTACGGAGGCTCTCGTGAGCGTAAGCCATCTAGATTTCTTGAGGAGATTAAAATAGCCTCTAAAGTAGTTCCCGGTAAAGATATCAAGGAACCGAATAAAATTGACTTGCCTTTGGAGCAGATAAAAAATGCCATTCCCAAGAGATTTTCTTTTTCACAACTTAAGGCCTATGAAACTTGTCCGCGACAATATTATTATTCGCATATAGTTAAACTTCGTGGTAAAGGAAAGGCAGTTTTTAGTTTTGGTAAAACAATGCATTCTACTTTACAAAAGTTTTTTCAAGATGTTATTAATCGTCGGCAAAAAACTCAAGCTGATTTATTTGGTCAGGATCATAAAACCACAGATCCAAGCTTAGAAGACTTGATGAATTATTATAAAGAGTCGTGGATTGATGATTGGTATAATGGTCAGACAGAAAAAGAACGTTATCAAAAAGAAGGGGATAAGATTTTAAAAGAATTTTATCAGAAATTTAAAGGCAATTGGCCAGTGCCATTATTTTTGGAAAAAGGAGCTAATATAAAGATTGGTGATTATTCTTTGTATGGTGTTTTTGATCGAGTTGATGTCGACACAGAAGGGAAGTGGGAGTTGATTGATTATAAAACTGGTAAACCAAAAGTAGATAAGATTACATTTGAAGATAAAAAACAGTTATTAATTTATCAGATAGCAGCCAAAGAAGTTTTTAAGGTGCCAGTTAAAGCTCTTACTTTTTATTATCTGACAAATAATACGGAAGTTTCTTTTTTGGGAACTGAAAAGGAATTAGATAAAACTAAAAAATGGATACTAGATACCATTGCTAATATTTTGACAGGAGATTTTACGGCTACACCGGGTTTTATGTGTAGCACTTGTGATTTTAATAAGATTTGTCCTTTCGCTAAGAAAAATTAATTATGCCGTGGAATTCTTTTAAAAATTTAGCTAAGTATAAAGTAACTCATAATAACACTTGGAAACAAGCCAAAGATTCTTTGGTGATAGATAGTGCTAATAAACTATTAGTACAGTTTTTTGATGATGATGTTGAAAGCAAGGCTCAAGCTATTTATTTTAAAAAGAAATTATTGACCATTGCTATTTTGTCTGATGACATTTTACATAAATTAACAGAGGATAAAGCAATGTTTATAGAGGCTATAAATGCATATTGGCAGCAAGAAGTAGTAGATGATCTACATTTTTTGAGCTAGTCTATTTTAAACTGAGGGATTGATTTTTTGAGCTATTTTTAGTATATTTAATGCAATGCAAATAAAAATATACAATTTCGCTATGCTTGGAGCCACCATTGTTGCTTGGCTCGGTTTTTTCTTGGTGATTGGTAATTTTGACCCTAATCAAGCTAATATGGCGGTGTTTGTGTTTTTTTATGTTAGTTTATTTTTAAGTGTTTTAGGTAGTTTAGCAATTTTAGGTTTTTGGTGGCGCAAAATCTGGCGACACAAAAAAGAGCTATCTTATAGATCTGCTGCTGAATCTTTCCGTCAGGCTATAATTTTTTCAATTATTTTAATAATTGCTTTAATTTTACAATCTTCACGTTTGTTAACCTGGTGGAATATATTATTATTGATAATTGTTGCAACATTATTTGAGTTTTTAGTTTTGGTATTTCGCCAACCTAAGTTAGATAAATAAACATCTAACGGGGTAAATATAAAAGCAATTAAAGATTATATGGAAATTAAATTAAAAAGTTTAAAAAATAGGATCATCAAAGAATTAGATGAGGTAAAGGATGCTAAGTTTGTAGCTGACCTGAAGACTAAATATTTGGGACGTAAAGGTGAGTTGGCAACCATCTTAAAAGGTCTCAAAGATTTAACTATTGAAGAAAAACCACGTATTGGTCAATTAGCTAACGAAGTAAAGAAAGAGTTAGTGGTTCTTTTTGACCGGGCGGAAAAGCTTTGGCATGGTCAGGCTGATGAAGGTGTAGATTTTGATCCAACATTACCAGGCAACAGAAAAGATAAAGGACACTTAAATCCTTCTACAATCGTTCAATACGAAATTGAGGATGCTTTTAGTAAAATGGGATTTACAGTTTATGATGGTCCGCAATTAGAATCAGATTATTATAATTTCACCGCTTTGAATATCCCGGAAGATCATCCAGCTCGTGATACTCAAGATACTTTTTGGGTAGAAGGAAAGAATTTATTGCGTACTCATACTTCCAATTTACAAATACGGATGTTAGAAAAACATGGCGCACCTTTTAGAGGTATTTTCCCTGGCAGGGTATTTCGTTATGAGGCTACTGACGCTTCGCATGATCATACTTTTTACCAATTAGAAGGCTTAATGATTGATAAGGATATTAATATTGGCAATTTAATTGCTACCATGAAAACATTATTATCATCCGTATTTCAAACAGATGTTGATGTTCGTTTGCGTCCAGGATTTTTTCCCTTTGTTGAGCCTGGTTTTGAAATGGACATAAAATGTTTGATTTGCGACGGTGATGGCTGTTCTGTTTGTAAACAATCTGGCTGGTTAGAGCTTATGCCTTGTGGCATGGTTCACCCAAAAGTTTTAGAAGCTACTGGAGTAGACCCCAAAGAATATTCTGGTTTTGCTTTTGGTCTAGGTCTTACTCGTATGACTATGATGAAATATCGGATTGATGATATTCGTTTATTACAGTCCGGTGATCTTAGATTTCTTAATCAATTTTAGTTTTTAAATATGTATTTATCAGTAAATTGGATAAAAGATTGGGTAAAATTACCAAAAGATCTTACACCAAAACAATTAGCTAATGATTTGACTATGTCTACCGTTGAGGTAGAGGAAGTAATAGACCAAGCAGATAGCTTGAAGGGTATTGTAGTTGGTAAGATTAAAGAGATTACCAAGCATCCCAAAGCCGATCGTTTGCAGGTTTGCAGTGTTTCTTTAGGTGATAGAGAAGAACAAATTGTCTGTGGAGGCGTTAATTTAACCACAGGTATGTTAGTGGCGGTAGCTACTATCGGTAGTCGTGTGCGTTGGCATGGTGAAGGAGATTGGGTTACCCTAGAACAAGTAAAAATTCGCGGTGTACAGAGTGTTGGCATGATCGCCGCCGCTTCAGAAATTGGTTTAACTAATCTTTTTCCAGTCAAATCAGAAAAGGATATTTTAGATTTATCAAAATTTAATCTTAAAGTCGGTGAAAATTTAGCCTCAGCTTTAGGTTTAGATGATTTTATTATTGATATTGATAATAAATCTATCAATCATCGCCCAGATTTATGGGGGCAATATGGTTTAGCCAGAGAGATAGCGGCTATTTATCGTACTAAGTTAAAAGATTATGTGGTAAGTAATATTAGTCTTAAAGATGAAGTTAAATTAAAAGTAAGCGTTAGAGATAAAGAAAAATGTTTTCGTTATTTAGGGCTAGTTATAAAAAACATAAAAATTCAGGCGTCTCCTTGGTGGCTACAAACTCGTTTGCAAGCAGTTGGTATTAGACCAATTAATAATATTGTTGATGTTACTAATTTTGTGATGTATGAATTAGGACAGCCAATGCACGCATTTGATGCTAAGCAAGTTGATAAAAATCAAATTGAAATAAAGACAGCCAAAAAAGGAGAAAAATTTATCAGTTTAGATGGAACTAAGAGAAAATTATCTGAAGATTATTTGATGATTGCCGATTCTAAGAAATATATTGCCTTGGCTGGGATTATGGGTGGTCAAAATAGTGAAATTAATTCAGATACCACTGATATTATTTTAGAATCAGCTAATTTTAAAGCAGCTAATGTTCGTCGTACTTCTACGGCATTAGGTTTGCGTTCAGAAAGTTCTACTCGTTTTGAAAAATCTTTAGATCCAGAATTAGCCGAACAAGCCATTAAAAAAGCAAGTGAATTAATCTTAGAAATCAGTAAGGAGTCTTATGTGGCTAGTAAATTAATAGATGTAAATAATAATCCATTTGAAACAATTAATCTAAAAGTAGAGGAGAAATTGATCAATGATCGTTTCGGTGTTGATGTTCCTCAAAAAGATATTCAAGATATTTTGACTAGATTACAATTTGAGGTGAAGTATAAGGCTGGTATTTTTGATATCAAAGTACCATCTTTTAGAGCAACTAAAGACATTTCTATTCCTGAGGACATTGTAGAGGAGGTAGCTCGTATTTATGGCTATGATAATATTCAGGCTATTTTACCAAAAGTATCTATTCAATCACCAATCATTGATGTAGCACTTAAGGCCTCTAGAGATATTCGATATTGGTTAAGTCAAGCGCATAGTTATTCAGAGGTTTACACTTATCCTTTTACAAATATTGCTTGGGCAGAAAAATTGGGCTTTGATACCAAGGATTTTATTAAAGTTACTAATAGTTTTACACCGGAGCTACAATATTTGAATCTTTCTTTATTACCAAATTTATTAACCAAAGCAGAGGAGAATTTGAGATTTTTTGATCAGATAAATATTTTTGAATTAGATCGAGTTTTTGATAAATCTGCTAATAGTATCTATGCTGTTAGTCATGGAAAAAAGAAATACCTGCCTTTGCAAGACAAATATTTAACAGGAGTATCGGTAGTCAATTTGTCTGCTCAGGAAGCGTTTTTACAAACTAAAGGTTTATTAGAAAATTTACAAGATTATTTAGGAATCGATTGGACCTTGGAGGCTACGGAGTTATCGTATAGTAAGTTAGCTTATGTTATTAAGCATCAAGATGTAGTTTTAGGACATTACGGTTTATTAAATAAAGAGCTACTAGATAGCGGTACAAAATCGGTGCAAACAACATGGTGGGAATTTAATTTTTCGGTTTTAGTAAAATATTTGAACAGAAATAAAGTCTATCAATCAATATCTAAGTTTCCTAGTATTATACGTGATGTAGCGATCTTAATAGACGAGGATGTACAATGGACGGATCTGTCAGTAGAAATTTATAAACTATCTAATATTATTGTTAGTGTTGAGCCTTTTGACGTCTTTATGGGCAAAGGAGTGCCAGCAGGACAAAAATCATTGGCATTTCATGTTGAACTTCGTAGCCCTGAAAAAACCTTAGAATCAGAGGATGCTGATGTCTTAGTTAAGGAAATAACAGGCGTCTTAAAGAAAAAATTTAAAGCTGTTCAAAGATAGCAATTTTAGCTACTTTTTTAGCTAATCTTAAGTAAAAAAACAGGCTTACTTTAGCTTGTTTTTTTGGTCAAATTATGCTAAAATTAGACTATATTATTCATCTTAAAAAGCAATCGAAAGATTAAGCTTAATTAAAAATTATGCCGAAAAAAGAAGCAAAAACTGTTAAAAAAATAACTAAAAAAACCACAACTAAAGCCACTAAGACAAAGGCTTATGGAGCGGATCAAATTACTGTTTTAGAAGGTTTGGACCCGGTTCGTAAAAGACCGGGCATGTATATTGGTAATACGGCTTCAACTGGTCTGCATCATTTGATTTGGGAAGTTGTTGATAATGGTATTGATGAGGCTATGGCCGGGTATGCTGACACTATTACTGTTCATCTATTGCCAGAAGGAAAAGTCAGGGTTACTGATAATGGTCGTGGTATTCCAGTTGATAGACATAAAGTAACTAAAAAATCTGCCTTAGAAACTGTGATGACTACCTTGCATGCTGGTGGTAAATTTGGTGATGGTGGCTATAAAGTTTCTGGTGGTTTACATGGTGTTGGTGTTAGTGTTGTTAATGCTTTGTCTATTTGGATGAGAACTGAAGTGCATAGAGACGGAAAAATATGGGCTCAAGAATATAAAATAGGTAAAGCAACTACAAAAGTAAAAGCAGTTGGCACCACTAAAGAAACAGGTACTACCCAAATATTTTTGCCAGATCCTAGTATCTTTACAGTTACCGAATTTGACTGGGACATTGTTGTGGAACATTTACGTCAGCAAGCTTATTTGACTAAGGGTGTTAAGCTTAATATTTTTGATGAACGAGATAGTAAATCAATAAAATCTTACAAATATTATTTTGAAGGAGGCATTGCTTCTTACATTAAGCATCTTAATCATAATAATGAGGCAAAACAAGATAATGTTTTTTATGTTAATAAAGCTAAAGATGACATTAATGTAGAAATATCTTTTCAATATACTACAGATTTCAGAGAAGTAATGTATGCTTTTGCTAACAATATTTATAATCCAGAAGGTGGTAGTCATTTAGTTGGTTTCAAAGCTGCTTTGACTCGAGTATTAAATAAATATGCTCGTAAGAATAGTTTCTTAAAAGAGAAAGACGCTAATCTGACCTCTGACGATGTTCGGGAAGGATTAACTGCTATTGTTAGTGTTAAATTGCCAGAGCCCCAATTTGAGGGTCAGACTAAGGCTAAACTTGGTAATGTTGAAGTACGTCCAGTAGTGGAAAGTATTTTTACTGAATCATTAGAGATATTCTTAGAAGAACATCCTCGTGATGCTAAAGATATTTTAAGCAAGTGTCTTTTGGCTGCTCAGGCTCGTATGGCTGCTCGTTCAGCTCGAGAAACAGTTTTAAGAAAAGGTGCTTTGGACGGCATGACTCTACCAGGAAAGTTATCTGATTGTTCTAGTCGTGATCCAAAAGAGTCTGAGATATACATTGTGGAGGGTGACTCTGCCGGAGGTTCAGCTAAGCAAGGACGTGATCGTCGTTTTCAGGCTATTTTGCCTTTACGTGGTAAGATTTTAAATGTAGAGCGCGCTCGTTTAGATAAAATGTTAGCTAACAACGAAATTAAATCTCTAATAATTGCTTTAGGTACTAATATTGGTGAGCAATTTAATATTGAAGGCTTGCGTTATGATCGTATTATTATCATGACTGATGCCGATGTTGATGGTTCTCATATTCGCACTTTGTTACTGACTTTGTTTTATCGTCATTTTCCTGAGTTAGTTCGCCAAGGGCATATTTATGTAGCTCAACCGCCATTGTATCGCGTGCAAAGAGGTAAGGATGTTGATTATGTTTATAATGAAGATGAATTAGATAAGATTAAGAAAAAATATGGCATTCAAGATATGGATTTAGTTGTTGAAGATCCTACAGAGGAAGATCTTTCGACTGACGCTCAAGATAGTGAGAAGACAGGTAAAGAAAAAGAAACTAAAAAAGTTCCTAAAGTAAATATTCAACGATATAAAGGTTTGGGTGAAATGAATCCTGGTCAATTGTGGGATACTACCATGGATCCTGAGACTAGATTTATGAAAGTAATTACTATCAATGAAGCAGCAAAAGCTGATGAGATATTTGAGATACTAATGGGAGCAGAAGTGGCTCCTCGCAAAAAGTTTATCCAGACTCATGCTAAGTCAGTTAAAAATTTGGATATCTAAAATTAAACATTGTTTATGATTCTAGATATTAGTCAGCAAACTTTAAACATTTTGGCCTTGTCAAAAATAATATTTTTTCTATACACATTTCTAATAATATTTTTTATTTATAAAAAAAAGCAACCATGGGTATTCATGTTACTAACCACGGTTGTTTTTGTTTCTTTTTATTTAGTTTTGGCATTACCGTTAAAAACTATGTGGTGGGGGAATGTTGGCGATGAGTTGTTTGTTTTAGGATTTCTCGGTAAAGTTTTATTAGGAAATCCTTGGCATGATTTTTATTATGATTGGTTACCTCAGTTTTATCCGCCACTTTATTTTTGGGTAACAGGGTTACTGTCTAGGCCGTTTGCTTCTAATGCTATAGTAGCAGCCAAGGCAGGAATTGCAGGGACACTTATTTTATGGTTTCTGGGCTCTTATTTATGGCAAAAGTATTTTTGGAATAAAATAAGTCTAGTTAAAAAAGTTGAAAATCTCGAGCGAAGGCTACGGCGAGCTCAGCCGAGTTGTCGAGAGGAAGACAAATCTATTGAATCGTCTGCTTGGTTTTGGTGGTTATTACCTGTGATCTATATAGCCATGTTAGACTTTGATTCTGTTATGCTAAAACCATACGAATGTTTACCGGCTTTATTTAGTGTTATTTTGATTGGATTTATAGCCAAGAGTTTTAATAATAAAAAATGGAATTATAAACAATACTTATTCATAGGAGTTACTGGTGGTTTATTATTTTTGATTTATTATTTTTGGTGGGTCATGTTAGTGCCAGCTATTTTTGTCCTAGCTTTATTGGCTAAAGATAAATGGCTTAATATAAAAAGAACGGTATTATTTGGTCTTATTATTAGTTTGATAGCATCTGTATTTATCGTGCCATTACTTTTGTCATATTTTAAATATGGCTTAGAGGCTGGTCAGGCGACACATTTTGTGCCAGAAGATTTTTTTAGCTACGTACCTTGGCAACATTTGTCTTTGCAGTCTATTATGTATGTATTTGGTTTGGCTGCTTTAATATTTTTTGTCAAAAAAAGTTTTGTCAAAGCAAGTTTAATTGTACTAGCATCGACTTTTGTTTATCAATTTTTTAATCAATTTTTGTTTTTGTTAGGACATAAGCCAATTCAAGCATCTAAGGGTTTTTGGTTTTTAGGTACAGCAGCAATTGCAGTTGGCTTAACTTATTTATTAATTTATGTTTACAAAAAATATATTTCTCAGTGGCAGCTAAAATTTAAAAGAGGAGTAGTAATACTTGGTTTCCTTTTATTAGTCTCTAGAATGCCTTTTGTGTATTTCATGGATGATCCAGTTGTGCTTAGACAAATAGAACAAGATTTGCACGCTCAGCAAAAAATAACTCAATTAGTAGAGGCTATAAAGAATAATGTTCCAGACAATGCTGAGAGAACTTGGCTATCAAGCGGTTCTATGGAAGTTGGCGCTTATTTACCATTATCATATTATATTACTCACAGTGTACATTTTAGTCATCATGCAGCTAATTATAATGTTCGGATGGCAGAAATAGAAAAATTAAGCGCAGCTAATAATCCAGAAGAATTTATAGAGATCATAGACAAGGGCTATCCAAGGCAGATAGATGCTATGTTGCTGTATCACAATACAGATCTATATGGTGTTGACGAATATTTATTGTGGTTTTGGCATGATGATTTTCCTAACGGAGGTAAAGATGTAGAACTTCGTATACAAAAAGATTTGATTTCAGAGCAATATTGGCAGGAAGTATATAACTTAAATAATTGGTCTATATTTGTTAGAAAATAGCTAATTTTAGATAAAAAGTATTATTTTTAGAGAGTTTTCTGTAGGCCTTGTCAAAATTGTTTTTTTGTGCTATATTTTGTTCAGTATAAACAGCTCAGATAGGCTGTTTTAAAATACCAATATTTGAAATATATGAAAAAATTATTTAATTACCTCAAAAAATCTCGTGAAGAGCTAGGTAAGGTGTCTTGGCCTTCTAGACAAACTACTATTAATCATACTGGCATTGTGATTGCTATTTCTATTGCCGTTGCTGTCTTTTTGGGAGCAATTGATTATGGTTTAAATAAAGTATTAGAGTTATTTATTTAAAATAAACTTATGCCTAAACAAACTTCACAACAAGGCAGACGCTGGTACGTGCTACACACTTATTCTGGTTATGAAGAAAATGTGTCTCGTAATTTACGTCAAAGAATTGAATCCATGGATATGGAAGATAAAATTTTTGACGTTTTGATTCCAGTAGAAACCAAGATTAAGATCAAAAATGGTAAACGTAAAATGGTCAAGGAAAAAATTTTTCCGGGTTATGTTTTGGTTAGCATGATTGTAACAGATGCGTCTTGGTATGTTGTTCGTAATACGCCAAATGTTACTGGATTCGTTGGCTCTGGTACTACGCCGACGCCAGTTTCTGAAGATGAAATTCAGTCACTAATGCAACGCATGGGTCAAGATGAGCCTGAATATAAAGTTGACGTTGCAGTTGATGAAATTGTTAAGATTGTTGATGGTCCATTTAAAGATTACGAAGGTAAAGTTTCAGAAGTTGATGAAGCACGTGGTAAGGCTAAAGTTTTAGTTTCTATGTTTGGTCGTGAAACCCCAGTAGAGTTAGATTTTTTACAAATTAAGAAGATATAAATTAATTATATGGCAAAAGAAGTAAAACAGATTGTTAAGTTACAGATTCAAGCCGGAAAAGCTACTCCAGCACCGCCAGTCGGTACCGCTTTAGGGCCCCATGGTTTGAACATCCAGGAGTTTTGTACTAGATTTAACGCAGATTCAAAAGATAGAATGGGAGAACTTGTTCCTGTTGAGTTAAGTATTTACGATGATCGTAGTTTTGATTTTATCTTAAAAACTGCTCCTGCATCTGAAATGATCAAAGACAAAGCTGGTCTTAAAAAAGGGTCAGGTAAACCATTACAAGAAAAAGTAGGTAAATTGACCGATGCTCAATTGACTGAAATTGCTGAGAAGAAAATGCCAGATCTAAACGCTAATGACATAGAGGCAGCCAAAAAGATTATTGCTGGTACTGCTAAACAAATGGGCGTAACAATTGAATCCGCCAAAGGCGGAGCAAGCAAATAAATTATTTTAGAGGGAGCCAGATTTTAGTCGATCGGGCATTTGTACCTCGCAAATTATAATATTATGAAAATCAGTAAAAGATTAAAAGAAGCTAAAGCAAAAATCGATAGGGAAAAAATTTATCCAATCGAAGAAGCTATTAAGCTAGTTAAAGAAACATCACAGGTAAAATTTGATGCTTCTGTAGAAGTACATGCTCGTTTGGGTATTGATCCAAAAAAAGGTGATCAAATTATTAGAGATTCAGTTAACTTGCCACACGGTACTGGTAAGACTGTAAAGATTGCTGCTTTTGTACCAAATGATAGATTAAAAGAAGCAAAAGATGCTGGTGCAGACATTGTTGGCGATGAAGATTTAATTGCAGAGATTAAAAAAACTAACAAATGTGATTTTGATATTGCTGTTACTACTCCGGGTATGATGAAACAATTAGCAGTAATTGCTCGTACTCTAGGACAAAAAGGTTTAATGCCAAATCCTAAAATTGGAACTATCGGTGAGGACTTGAAGAAAATGATCGGTGAGCTTAAGAAAGGTAAGGTATCATATAAAAATGATTCTGCTGCTAATGTTCACTTGGTTATCGGTAAAGTATCATTTGATGACGCAAATTTAGTAGAAAATTTTAATACTTTCTTTGAATCATTAAAGAAAATAAAACCGCAGTCTCTTAAGGGAACCTATATTAAAGCGATGTTTATTGCTTCATCTATGGGGCCAAGCATCAAAGTAGCAATTAAATAAATTTTCACATAATTGTGTATACCATAAAAAACTGCCGTGAAAGGTGGTTTTTTTATTAGATTGATATATGCTTTAAACTATGTTAAGTTAAATTTAATAATTAAAATGAAATATATGGAAATAAAATTTTGTAGTAAAAATGTTGATGAACAGGAGATAGAGCTATTATTTATTCCTGTGTTGGAGGGAGAAAAACACCTTAGTAAAATAGTGCAAGATTTATGTTATGAAGAAGAAAAAGCTATTTTAAACAGAACAAAAAAAGAGAATTTTATTGGTAAACAAGGACAGGTTTTTACTATCTATGGTGACGATTTGACGGTTATTTTATTTGGTTTTGGCAAAGAAAATAAAGTAGATATGGATGATTGGCGAAAAGCAGCTGGATCTTTGATTGCTTATCTTAAAAATTATCGAGCTAAAAAAATAGGCTTATCGGCTAAGCATTGGTTAAAAGGAAATAATAATATTAATAATTTTGCTCAGGCCTTGGCAGAAGGTTTGCTATTGGCGAGCTATGATTTTATTAAATATAAACAACAAGATAAAAATAAAATTAAGATTGAGCTAGAAGAGATCTACATCGAGCTAGATAATGCTAAGAAAAATGCTTTTAAAAAAGCTTGGGAGTTAGGTTTATTGTTAGCCAGAGGTACGATATTGGCTCGTGATTTAGTTAATGAACCAGCTGGAGTAATGACACCGACTTTTTTGGCAGAGACAGCTAATGCTATTGCTAAAAATAATAAAAATATCTCAGTTAAAATTTTAGACAAAGAACGAATTGAAAAAATTGGTATGAATGCTTTTTTGAGTGTAGCCGAGGGCTCAGAACAGGCTGCGAAATTTATTCATTTGATTTATCATCCGGCCAGAGTTACTAAGAAGAAAATAGCCATAGTTGGTAAAGGAATTACTTTTGATAGCGGTGGTTTGAATATAAAGATTGGGGACAGTATGGAGCAGATGAAGATAGATATGGGTGGAGCAGCCACTGTTTTGGGAGTTTTTGAAGCTATTGGTCAGTTAAAATTAAAAGCTGAAGTACATGGTATTATTGCTGCTTGTGAAAATATGCCCTCAGGTGGAGCTTTGAAACCAGGTGATGTGGTGACTAATATGCAAGGCAAAACTATTGAGATTGGTAATACTGATGCTGAAGGAAGGGTGACATTAGCTGATTCTTTGGCTTATGCCCAAAAACAAGGAGCTGACACTATTATTGATTTAGCTACTTTGACTGGAGCATGTCTTGTGGCTTTGGGCACTGATTATGCGGCTTTGTATGCTAATGATCAAGCTCTGAATAAAAGTTTGATAAATGCAGCTGACAAGGCTGGTGAGAAGATGTGGTCTATGCCTTTGCCAGTAGAATATAAAGATTTGAATAAAAGTAATATAGCCGACATAAAAAATATTCCTAGCACTCGCTATGGTGGTTCAATTACGGCGGCTATGTTTTTGCAAGAATTTATTAAAGAAGGTGTGGTTTGGGCGCATTTGGATATTGCTGGTCCGGCTTATGCTGAAAAATCATTTAATAATTATACGCCAATTGGTGGTGTTGGTTTTGGTGTCCGGACTCTATTGGAGTGGTTGCAGAATAATTAATTTGTTAAATTTTTATTGTAAATAAAAATAGCTAAAAATAGCTATTTGTAGAAGTATTGCGGATTAATTATTTTTATGCTAAGGTAAATACATTGCCGTTCCTTCTGTTGTTTTGATGATAGGTAGTCATTAGCTCATTCACTTTGATTCGTTTTGATTGATTCTTTCCACTTTTTTTCGTGCTGTCGGTTTAATGTTCAACACTCAAAATGCTAATTGGCTACTCGTGTAGCCCCGATGCTTTAATCGGGGCTCTTTTTTTAGTTATATTTATTAGCAGCTTTATCCACACCTTCTTTAAGGATGGTTTCCAAGGCTAAATAAGTAGTATCTATTATTTCTGGAAGTTTCTTTTTTTCTTCGCTTGAAAATCTATGTAAAACAAATTTTTCAGCTACGCCCATTTGTGGACCAATACCAAGACGTAAGCGAATAAATTCTTTTGATTTAATATTTTGGATAATAGATTGAACGCCATTGTGTCCGCCAGCTGATTTATTTTGTGAAATTCTCATTTGCCCAAAGTCCAAAGCTAACTCATCATAAACCACAATGATGTCTTTAACGGATATTTTGTAAAATTGTTTTAAAGCTATGACTGCTAGGCCAGAATTATTCATAAAAGTTAGTGGCTTGGCCAGAATTATTTTTTCTTTGCCAATTTGTAATTCAGCAACATCGGCTTGACTGATTTTATGCTTCCGCCATTTGAGTTCATGTTTGCGAGTTAAATTATCCAAAGTTAGCCAGCCAAAATTATGACGGGTCCATTGATATTTTTCTTCTGGATTTCCTAAGCCAATGATTAATTTCATATGTTTTTTTATACTATTGACATTTTTTATTATATATGGTATAAAGCTATATTGTTTAGTCCTTTGTTATACTGTTAAAAAATAGGAGTCAGAAATGAAGTTAATGAGTCATTTATGGACAGATGATGCGTGTTCTATACATGAAAAGATGCACATGGGTATTTGCTGGCGGTGTTTAAGAGCACAAGCAGATAATATCGTTCTGTTGATTGATCAGGAAGAAGCTGACAAGATGCATAATTTATCGGCTAAAGAGCTAGGTATTTTTTTGCAAACAGGTCTGTGTACCCAATATCCAGTATCTCAAGATATTGCTAAGTGGCTAAGACAAGTTAGCTTAGTGGAAGAGTTCACAGGTACAGGCGTACATCAAGTCTTTACCTTGTTGCATTTTGCTGTAGAGTACAATTTCAGTGTGAGGTTAGTCTTTCAGGAAGAGCAAGGAGTGTTAGACTCTCTCTCATACATCATGATGTTGCTGCAAGCTGGTTTTTTGGAAACCTCTGTTGATGGAAACATTCAGGGCTACTGTCATTCGGATAGCCTCGATGGACTTTCGGAGTTGGAGATTGATCTTACCTTTCTTAAGCAGTTTGCGCTATTTACTTTTGCTCAACAGATTTACTTGCCTTTAGATTCAATTTCTATTCTGTAAGCAATGGTTTTCATTCTGTAAGCAACAATTTCTAGAGGTCCCTCTTTGAGAGTGGGCCTTTTTTATTTGTCCAACATATTTTGTGATTTTTCTTGATGTATTTTGATTGGCACACCTTCAAAACCAAATTTATAACGTAAACTATTTTCTATAAAATTAATATAAGACAAATGCATGATAGCCTTAAAATCTACCTTGACTACAAATATTGGTGGGTTGGTTTTTACTTGTTTCAAAGAATAAATATAAGGATGTTTAGTTCCTTTACCACGAGCAGGCTTATGTCTTTTGACTAATTTTTTTAATAATTTATCTAAAGCATTTTCATCTATTACTCTATTTTTTTCTTTATAAACATCAATAATCATTGGAATAATTTTGTGTAAATTTGTTTTATCAGTAGTAGAGGTAAATAAAAGTTTAGCCCATCTTAAAAATTTGAGATGCGCAAAATAATAATCATGATATTTTTGAGCAGTATCCGAATCTTTTTCTGGTACTTGATCCCATTTGTTGGCTATGATAATCACGCCAACACCAGCTTCTTCCAATTCATTAGCTAAACGTTTGTCTTGGAATGTTAATTTTTGATTTACATCCATCATGAATAAAGCAATGTCAGATCGATCAATGCTTTCCATGCTTTGAGCAACGCTTTGTTTTTCAAAAGGATTAATGGCTCGTCTGCTACGACGTCTAATGCCGGCAGTATCGATAAAAGTTATTTTTTGTTTATGGTAACTGATGCTAATATCTTGAGAGTCTCTAGTAGTATGAGGAACAGGGGAAACAATTACTCTTTCTTCGCCTAACAAAGCATTGATTAATGATGATTTACCAACGTTTGGTTGACCAACTATAGCTACTTTGATAATTTTGTCATCCTCAGTTTGGACGTGTCCGCGGCTAGATTTTTTTAAATTTTTTAGTGTTTTGACTAATCTATCTAATAGGTCACCGGTACCCACGCCATTAGCAGCTGAAACAATAGATGGTTCGCCAATATTCAGTTTATAAAATTCTGCTGTTTGATTACGTAATCGGTTATTATCAGCTTTGTTTGCTATTAAAATAATTGGTTTTTTATGTTTTTTGATAATTTTTAGTAACTCTCGATCAGTTGGTAAGATTCCAGTTTTAGAGTCCACTACAAATAAAACCAAATCAGATTCTTTTAGAGCAACTTCTATTTGATCGTTGATATCTTGGTCTATTTGGTCTTTGACATCATCTAAGCCACCAGTATCAATCAAATCAAAATCTAAGCTATTCCAAGAACAAATAGCGTAATTACGGTCACGAGTTGTGCCAGCTACGCGGGATGTGATGGCTTTTGGTTGAGAAATCAGTTTGTTGAAGAGAGTGGATTTTCCAACATTTACTCTGCCCACAATAGCGACTTTATAAAGTTTCGGCATATATTTTTATTAAATTTCTTTGTCAGTTGTGGTAGGGGTGGAAGTATTAAGTAGAGCTGGGTCAATAGTCGTGATAATTTCTATGTTTTCATCAATTGACTGATCGGAACCCAGGATTATCAAAAAGTCTAATTGAGCTAATTCGTTATTTTCATTACGAATATCCCAATTTGTAGTAACAGCACTGCTTGAGTATTCTATCGGTGGATTGTCTAGTACTTTGACGGAAAAAATAGATTCCAATGTTTTTTTGGTTTTTGGTTTTTGTTTTGTATAATCGTAAATAATTGTTTGTGTTTTATCTTGTTCAGCAGCATTGCCATAGCGTAAAACTTGATAGTTCATATAGCTAAGATAATTTACCGCTTTTAAAGCTAACCCAGGGACATCAGTACCATTTTGGATAACGATATTAGCGTCTTCGTTACTAACTTCACTGATATCAAATATGTTATTGGCTAGTTGTTGTATTTGTTCAAAATTACCGGTGACTGGTTGTAAAATATAAGCTCCAGCTAGAGAAATGCCAGCTTTCAAGAATCCTCCTGGTCTATTGTCAATCGATTGAATGTCTATTTTTTGACTATCTAGACCTTTGACCATATGTACTAATTTAACAGCCTCCCATGGTTCCATATCTGTTTGAGTGTATTGATTAACAATGGAAAAAAGACTAGTAATTTTTTTCGGATTAATCAGAGTGTTAAAAGATGTGATTTTATCTTTAACAGCAGCTAGTATTTTTTGTTGTCTTTTGCTACGAGCAAAATCTGATCCTTCACCATTATTACCATGTCGAGAACGAGCAAATCTTAAAGCTGTTAGGCCATCCATTTTTTGTTCCCCAGTAGTGAATGAAACCTCTTGGTATTTATAATCCGCGGTTGGAAATTGTTTATCAACAAAACTACGATCAACGGTTACTTTTACACCATCAATAGCATTAATAATTTCTATAAAGCCAGCAAAATCAACAGCTACAAAATAATGTATTGGTACACCTAGTGTTTCTGAAACAACTTGTTTTGTAAATTCTCCGCCACCTTGACCGTTATTTTTGCCAATAGTATAAACGCTATTTATTTTACGATAGTTGTGTGAATCGATCGGCACGATCATATCACGAGGAATAGAGATGACTGATGCTTGTTTAGTGGATGGCTTAAAACTGGCCAACATAATCGTATCTGTTAAGTATGGGCCATTATGTCCAGCGCCACCCATGCCTAAGAGGAGAAAGTTTATTCTATCTTCTTGCTCACCATTTAGATATTTTTCACTCGGAGCAATGATATTTACAATTTGCCTTAGTAAATAACTATGTTTAATACCAGATAAAAAACCATCATTACCAGCACTTAATATTTTTCCTGATAAACTTAGTATTATTATCAAGAATATAAAAAAATAGGAAAATTTCTTCCTTTTGTTGCGTTTTGGTTTTTTATAAGACGGACGTCTTGCAATGCTATTATCTTGAACTGGTCTAGATTTTTTAGCTCGCTTAGATTCAGTAAACCCCGCACTCTGTTTATCTGGCCGTGACTCATCTTCTAAAAAATTAATTGTACGTTTTGTAAAGTCAGGAGAGCCCATATCGGCACTTTTTTCTATTATTTTACTATTTAAAGTAATTGCATTATACTAATAAAAAGCTTAAAAGTCAATCCTATTGACAATTTGACTATTTTACTTAAATAAGCTCTAAAGGCTTGTTTATTAGCTTAAAAACGTTTGCTTTTAGTCTGTCCTTTGTGTATAATAATTTTGTTTAATCAGAATTTATTATAGATATGAACCAAAAAATAAAATCAAAAGAAAAAAAGGCAGAAGAGTTAGATAGTATTAAAGAAGTGGAGTCTCAAGATTTAAATATTAATCGTTTTGCTCATGAACAAGAAAATACTTTGTTAGTTTGGGCAAAAAAGTTTGGTTTATTGGTTTTTGAGGTAGTTAAAGTAGTATTGATTTCCTTGGCTATTATTTTACCGGTTCGTATGTTTTTGATTCAACCTTTTTATGTAGAAGGTGCTTCCATGGAACCAAATTTTTATAATAAAGAATATTTGATTATTGACGAAATATCTTATCGTTTCAATGAACCACAAAGAGGTGATGTAGTAGTTTTTCGAAATCCAGATAGAACTAATCAATATTATATTAAACGAGTGATTGGTTTGCCGGGCGAAAGCGTAGAGATTGTCTCTGGAATTGTTTCAATTGATGGTAATGAATTAGCAGAGGATGAGTATATAGAAAATTTATCAATTAAAAATTTATCGTCAGTAAATTTAGAAGCAGATGAATATGTTGTTTTAGGGGATAATCGTATGGTTAGTCGAGATTCTAGATCATTTGGTCCATTGGATAAAAAATATATCATTGGTAAGGTTTGGTTTAGAGGTTGGCCCATTGATAGAGCATCAACTTTTAATAGACCAACATACTAGATATTTCCAAATCCTCACTGTTAAATAATAAATTGTAATTGAAATATTATGTCACCAAAGAAAAAAACAGCTAAAACTAGCATTAGATTAGTAAAAGGAATGAAAGATATTTTGCCAACAGAGCAACATATTTGGGATTTTGTTAGGAGTAGAGTAGAATCAGTTGCTCGTGACTATGGTTTTATGCGTATTGATACGCCGATTGTAGAGTTTACACAATTATTTAAAAAAGCCACTGGAGAAGAAACAGATATTGTATCTAAGGAAATGTATTCTTTTGTCGATCAAAGTGGAGATCGTTTATCCTTGAGGCCAGAAGGTACACCGGGAGTTATTCGTGCTTATATAGAGCACGGCATGCTTAACCAGCCACAGCCAGTTAAAATGTTTTATATTGGACCTCAGTTTCGTCATGATAAGCCACAAGCTGGACGTTATCGACAATTTTGGCAATTTGGTTTTGAGGCTGTTGGTGATGCTGATCCTATTGTCGATGCTCAAATAATAGCCATGAATTATAATATTTTGCGAGATTTAGGCTTAGATATCGAGGTACAGATCAATAGTATTGGTGATAAACATTGTCGACCAAAATATTTTAAAGCTTTGACTCAGTATTACAAGAATAAGAAAAAAGATTTATGTGTTGATTGCACTAAGCGATTACTTAAAAATCCATTACGTCTTTTAGATTGTAAGGTTAAAGGTTGTCAAGAATTAGCTGAGGAGGCACCGCAGATGGTAGATTATCTATGTGAAGATTGTAATAAACATTTTACTACTGTTTTAGAATATTTAGATGAAGCTGAAGTAAAGTATAATCTTAATCCAAAAATTGTTCGTGGTTTAGATTATTATACTAGAACGACTTGGGAGATTGTTGAAAGCAATCAAGATGGAAAATTGCAAGCTTTAGGCGGCGGCGGTCGTTATGATGAATTAGTAAAATTATTAGGAGGTCGCGAGACTCCAGCGATTGGTTTTGCCATGGGCATGGAGCGAATAATAAACAAGATAAAAGAAAAAGAAGTTGTTTTGCCAGAAGTTTGGCGACCAGATGTTTATTTAGCTCAACTAGGAATAGAAGCTCGACGCAAGAGTCTAAAATTATTTATGGATTTACGCCAAGGAGGATTGACAGTGTCTGAAGATTTTTCTAAAAATGGTTTGAAAGATCAATTGGAATTGGCAAATAAAAAAAATGCTCGTTATGTTTTGATTTTAGGACAAAAGGAGCTTGTGGATGGCACTATTTTAATCAGAGACATGGAGAGCGGTGTGCAGGAAACAGTTGATCATAAAAAAGTGGTTAAAGAAGTTCATAAAAGATTGGCCAGTAAAATGAATGATAAATCTTTGAAAATAAAAACCACCAAAAAAGTATAATTTTTTTATATAGTATGAATAAACCCAGCACTACTTTTCTCTAAAAAAGTTTATGAGATTATCGATGAGAATTAAAAGTAGTGCTGGGTAAAATATCCCCCACTTTTTGAATAAAAGTGGGGGATTGACTTTTGTTGAAAATTTTGTCATTATAATAGTAAGAATATGTTGTTAAACATATTTTAAATATCAATAAAATAATAATTTTAGAAAGAGAGGTAAAAGCATGTTGGAAGTGAAGAAAAAGGACAATGAATCTTTTGAAAGTTTGATTCGCCGTTTCACTAAAAAAACTATCCAAAGTGGCCGTATTTTACAGGCTAAAAAAGTTAGATTTTATAGTAAAGATAAGTCTACTAAAGGGCAAAGAGAAAGTGCTTTAAGACGTATTGAAATGACTGGTAAGATAGACTATTTGAAAAAAGTTGGTAAACTAGATGATTTCTTTAATCGTCGTTACAAATAATCCTTAGTTTTTGCTAATCTTTTGTACAAGTGTATGAAAGTTTGGCAAGTTAGTAATGATTATTCTCTATCCATAAGCCCATGTCATTGTGGAAAAACATTGAACAAGATTTAATTCAAGCGCTTAAAAATAAGGAACAATTAAAGGTTTCTGTTTTGAGGATGCTCAAAAGTGCTGTGCAAAATCAATTAATAGCAGACAAAGTCAAAGAATTATCAGATCAAGATATTATTGTTTTGATTCGCAAAGAATTAAAGAAAAGACAAGATTCTATTACTGCTTTTACTCAAGCTGGACGTGATGAATTGGCACAAAATGAACAAGCAGAAGCAGATATTTTGAGTGTTTATATGCCAGCTATGTTATTAGAAGAAGAATTAGGTCAGATAGTGACTAAGGTCATTGAGACAGGAGCAAATAATTTTGGGCAAGTAATGAAAGAAGTGATGGCTCAAACCAAAGGCTTAGCTGATGGTCAGTTAGTACAAAAATTAGTCAAAGAAAAATTAGATAAATAAATTTAACATTTTTAATTTTTAAATCCCATGCTTAAATCAAAGAAGATAACTGTTTTGTTAATCATTTTTTTAGCAGTTATTTTTTTATTACCTGATATTGTATTGGCGCAAGTCAACAATTTTGGAATAGATGATCTTACTAGTACAAGTTTAGGTACAAATAATTTGAAAGATACTATTGCCAGAATTATTAATGTTGCCTTGGGTTTTCTAGGAATTCTAGCTACTTTATTGATACTCTATGGTGGTTGGGTTTGGATGATGTCCAAAGGATCGGCTACTGAAGTGGATCGAGCTAAAAAAATTCTTCTTAATGCTGTTATTGGTTTAATGATTGTCTTAGCGTCTTATGCTATTGCTCGTTTTGTTTTAACTACGGTTTATAATGCTACGAATGGTCATAATGCTAATAATGGCGGAGGTGGTTATCATGGCGGTATTGGTTTAGGCGGCGGAGTGATAGAAAGTCATTATCCGGGGCGTAATGCTACAGATATTGCTAGAAATACTAATATTTATATTACTTTTAAAGAAGCGATTAATATTGATCATTTAACTACGAATGTTGGCTGTACTGCTCCAATTACTCGTTGTGCACACCCTACTAATTTAGTGTTAGCTACTAGTACACCTTTTACTAATGCTGATTTAGCAGTAGAATTTGATGTTGAGCAAAAAGTTTTTGGCTTTAACCCTTATGGTGGCTCTACTATTAATCATCTTGGTAATGAAAATGGTAGTACGGAGTATCAAATATTTTTAGATGGAGCTATTGAAAAAGATGACGGAGAGTTTGCCTTTAGTCCAAGTGGTTATGATTGGGAGTTTACTGTTAGTAATGAGATAGATCTTACACCACCAACAGTCACTTCTGTAATACCAGTCGGTATAGATAATGCACGTAATTCGGTAGTACAAATAAATTTTTCGGAAGCTATTAATCCAATGTTTGCTGCTGGTGTTTATGATGATGTGCTACCAGATTTTACTTATATTAATATAGAAAAAATATTACCAGCACCAGCAGAAATTCTTAAGGGTACATATAGGATATCCAATCAGTATCGAACAGTTGAGTTTCTCGCAGATATTGATCCTGCTGATTTATGTGGGGTAAATTCTTGCGGTGGTGATGTGTATTGTTTACCGTCTAGCGCTAAATTGATAGCTACTGTGACAGATGACATCAAAGATATGGCCGATAATCAACTTGATGGTGATGATAATGGCACGGCTGGTGGTGATTATGATTGGACTTTTGAAACTAACAATGACATTCATTTGACTCCTCCTATAATTAATAAAATGGATGCATTACATGCCAATTTTCCTGTTGGTTCCTCGATTAAGATAGCTTTTGACGAATCACTGCTAGCTTCTTCAGTTAATACAACTAACATTGATTTTGTAGAGGATCCAGACATAGAGCTTAATTATTGGCTAGAACTAACTGATCTTTCCCATACTATAAATATACATCACGATATTTTAAAGCCTAGTACTGATTATGTGCCAACCTTATCGTCTAATATTTTAGATACTTATCAAAATTGTTGGTATACATGTAAGTGTTATGATGCTTTAGGTTCTTGTGTATGTAATCCGCCACAATCAGGTGTTGATTGCCCAGGCATTCATTGTGAAACACCTTAAATAATATACATTATTTTATATAAGTAAAAACAAATGAAAAAATATATTTGGTCTACATTTATTGGTTTTAGCGCTATAGCCTTGTATAAGGTTAATTTGGTTTTAGCGCAAGCCGACCTAGGTATTGATGATCTTACTAGTACAGGTTTAGGTACAAATGATTTGACAAGTACCATTGCGCAGATTATTAATATATTCTTGGGCTTTCTAGGAATTATTGCTGTTATTCTGATTTTATATGGTGGTTGGATGTGGATGACTTCACAAGGTAATGCTGAGAAAGTGCAAAGAGCCAAATTAATTTTAACTAGTGCTGTAATTGGTCTAGTTATTATAATGTCTGCTTATATTATTGCTCGTTTTATTATAACTAGTATTTCTGATGCTACTGGCGGCGGCGGTACTCACACTCCAGGACCAGTTGTAACTTGGCCAGTTGCTTGTGATTCACCATTGGACCCTAGTATAGTTAAAGTGTGTAAGATTAAGCCAAGTAATGTCGGTGGATCAATTGGGCAGTACATCACTATTGAAGGATGGAATTTTGAAGATTATGACGCTGCTGTTAGTAAAGTCGAGTTTGTTGGTGGAGTTACAGAGATAGCAGAATTAGTGGCCTGTGGCGGTGTACCTAAGTGGGAAAAAGTTTATGATAGCGCACCGCATGCTTATTATCGGGTTAAAGTTATAATTCCAAATGTAGCTATAGGTGATTACGATGTCAAAGTATATGCAGCTGGTGGTGGCACAGGGGATCATCCTGATTTTGAAGTGGATGATGGAGTAGTTGGACCAGGTATTGCTTGTATCGTGCCAAGTGAAGAATATAGAAATAATACAGTAGATATAGAAGGTATTAATTTTGGCGCTGCTCCTGATACTATTAAGATGAGTGGTTGGGACAGTGGAACTGAGACAGTGATACCAATAGACTTTGCAGCTCCTGCTACTTGGTCAGACACCTTAATCACAGGAGCTCAAATACCGAATGAAGCCTTAGCTAGCGATGTATTTGTTGAGGTAGGAGGAGTTTCTAGTGGACCAGAATATCTAAAAGTTTTATGTAATAACCCAGCAGATTGTGAGTCTGGCTGTTGTGCTGTGAATGCTTGTGTTGATAATACAATTTGTTTGGCGTTTGCTGGCGTTACAGATGGACCATTTATTGATAGTCTTTCTCAAAATATCGGTGAAGAGGGAAATATAATTACTGTTTATGGTTCTGGTTTTGGTGATATACAAGGTAGAGTTTGGTTTGAGCCAGCAGCAGCCGGACCACCAATAGCAGGTAATTTAGATATTCATGGTTTGAATAATGAATGTTCAAATTTATGGACAGATACTACAATTTTAGTAGAGGTACCAACCGGCATTAAAAATGGTAATGCTAAAGTATGGGTGGAAACCGATGCTAGTGAAGAGAGTAATTCTCAATTTTATGATGATCAAGTAGGATCATTACCAGGTGTTTGTTTGGTTGTGCCTGAGCATGGTGGTTTTGGAACAGATGTCGTCTTGCATGGTATTAAATTTAGTGCTGATGATAAAGTATCCTTTGGCGGAATTTTAGATCACGGAACTGCTATTACAGTCC
>JABIAL010000002.1 GCA_018653315.1 bacterium | reverse complement strand
CCAAGAGGGTAAACCAGTCAGAGTGGCCATAGTAGCTGTAGCTAGAAAACTAGTAGAAAGAGTTTACGCTGTAGTTAAAAACAACCGACCGTATGAAGTTAGGCGGGTTAAAGTTGAGGCTTGATTTTGATATAGATGGTTGTGAGACCCGAACGTAAGTGAGAGTGCAACGGGGTCGAGCGACTATCAGGAGCGAGACGTAGGTTTTTCCTTAATATAATTTCGCGCGTCTTTTTATTTCCGTTTGATTAAGATTTTCTTCTTATCAGCTCAAAAAAGAGGGGTTAGGGGTGAATTTTTTGAAGCTGATAAATTATCTTGTAAACTCGAATGTTGAAAGAATTTGCTGGTAAGTAAAGGCACTAGATTCTTTTCTTCCTAAACTAACTACTAATACGTTACCGGAATTAGGAATAGGAACATAGTATCTATCTATGTTGTCCCAAGAATAGTTTTTAAGAATATAGCCCTTCTGCCCAGCAAGAGTTGTTGAAGTTTGTTTGCCTTGGTGGTTTGGATCTGGGTCTGCCATTGCTTCAAATTGTGAATTAAGAGCTTTTTTCTCTTCTGTTATATAGTTTTCAAATGAAGTGATCCCTGTTATTACATGAACTCCAACTCCTGCAAACGGAGCGTCAGTTCCACGCATAACGGTATCTATATCTGCAAAAGTTTCAAAAACTGGATGAGTTCCTGTGGCTGGGCCCGAAAGCCCACAACACTCAGAGTTTAAGTTGGGATGTTTAAATGAAAAGCCATATTCTGTATTTGTATAAGTTTTCCATCCTACCGTTGGATCAACTTCTGTAGTTGGAGAAGTTACTGGTGACGGACTACTAACTACTAATTGCGGTGAAAATAATGGAGTTGGTTGTGGTTGGTTGTCTACCTGTTGTTTTAGTTCGTAGTATTTATAACCTAAAACTGAAGTCACGCTGAGAAGTAAAACAACAAGAGAAATTAACAGCCATGGTTTTTTGGTTGTGGGGGTTGGTGACTGAACTGGAGTTTGAGTAAAAGAAGGAGTATTTATTGGTTGTAGACTTGGAGTGGTTGGAGTTTGAGATTGGCTTGTTTGTGTAGTGTTCATATAGATTTAGTATAGCGTAAACCTCTCTAAGATAAAAATCTTAATCTCTTTCTTTTTATTTCCGTTCAATTAGTAAATTAAGATTTTATCTAATCAGCTCAAAAAAGAGGGGTTTGGGGTGAATTTTTTGAGGTGATATAATTATTGATATGAATATGGATCGACCTGAAATACAACAAGGTGAAGATTATTGGTCGACGATTCAAAGTGAAGCTCATACAAAAAAAGCGGCCAAAGCTAAAACTACAGAAAGAGGAGATTTATACCAAAAAGATTCTTATTATAAATCTCCAGAAAATGAACAAAAAAGATCACTTGAGACAATTCGTCAGCATATTGCTAGGAATCGTGAAATAGTTAATGTTGTACCAGACTATCTTGAGTCTAGAGAGTATGAAGTGAATGAAAAAGGTGATGGTGCAATACACGACTACGTAGATGAAATTACATCAGCTGTATCGTTAATGGCGTTGCATGCAATTAAATATAAAGATGGCAAAATAACTAAAGATCTTGAAGAGTATTCTAGCTTACTTCAAGAGCAAGTTGATGGATTTGAGGAAGAGTTGTTTAAAGTGCTTAGTTTTAATAATGATAGAAAATTAATCTCTGAAGATCCTGATCTTAGCAGAATGTTATCCGAGCCGGGGGATACTCTAATAAGAGACCTATTTATTAAATATGGTGAAAAATATGGCTTTGTAGATGATGCTTCAAGCTGGATGTTTCATTCATCAGAGCCAGATATAAAAAGTGAGTTAGAGTATCAGATTAAGAGATTAAAAAAAGAAATATCAACAGAAGGATATCAGAAAGCTAGAGAAGAACTTCAGGGTGGATTTGATCTTGTTCGGGAATATGAAAAAAAGGCAGATGACATGTCTGTGGATGATGCTTTGGAGATATTTCAACAACTAGATGATATTTATATACCTACACATCTGGCTAAAGATTATCCCGATTTATTCGATAGTGTTCAAAAAATGAATGAGGCCAAAGTAAATATACCAAAGCAAATTGCAGAAAAAATTAGAAAAAATCCATCCTTATTAAAAGAAACTTCTAATGACCAAATGTGGACATTATTACATGAACTACCATCATCTGATGCAATGGAGTTTGCTAATTTTTTCATTGCAAATAGCAGTCCGAGTAGAATTATTGATTTTATACAGATAGATATGAATAAATTGTTTGTATATCCCATTAATGACTCTATTCAGAGAGTAACAACACAGTCGGATGATTTGGGTGATGAAAAGGCTGAAGTCTTGCAATTTCAGGTTTTTGATTTTTGTAAAAACATGTTCACTAAGGAATTTCATGGATCAATTAGAACAAGACCTGAGGCGAATGCGTTACTTTATAATTTGGTTATTCAACACCTTATTTACTTAAAAGAGAAACAGCCCCATAAACTTAAACAGGCTACCGAAGAGTTAATTGAAGTTCTGCCGACTAGACAAGAGTTTGAAATACGACACGAGGGTCAATTGCTCAGATTTGGAGGGTTTTTAGAATACGTTGCAGGATATGCAATCGATGAAAAAGTATTTGAGGGTGAGTATTGGGAAAGGTTGATTGAAATTACAACTCAAAAAGATAGGCGATACCCTGATGTTATTCAACTATATGACAATCTCAAAAAGAAACTACTTGCTATAACTCAAGCTTAATCTTTTTCCTCTTTAGATTTAATTTTTCGCCGTAGGCGAAAAATACTAAAGCCCCTCTAAGATAAAAAATCTTAATCTCTTTCTTTTTATTTCCGTTCAATTAGTAAATTAAGATTTTATCTAATCAGCTCAAAAAAAAGGGGTTTGGGGTGAATTTTTTGAAGCTGATATCAATTAATTACCTACCATTTAATTGATTCAAGCATGTTAATAATTTCTTGCTGTAATTGTTGATCAGTGGTTCCGCCCTCTTCACTGGTGATAATAAAATTATAAATATATTCTCCTCTTTTAATTATATCTTCGTGACCTTTAAAAACATTTCCTGATCCTGTTTTTTTGTTTGGAATGTATTCTGATAAAGCGCCCCACATATATGGACCACTATGTGATTCTATTAATGTCGGGGTTGCAGGATGCTCTTTTAGTAAGTAAAAGGTTGAGTCACCAATTAAAACTTTATCTCTACTGGATGTAAATTCATTATAGTCACTATCATCGATAAATATTCCTCCTGCACTTCCTTCGCTTTCTTTATCTATAGTTATTATCAAATAAAGGTTATTTTTACTCAAGGAGACTACCTTGTCTCCACTATATAGTGGATCAAGTCTTGCTTTTAGTGGGAATTTATCACTTGATGACATGTCTGATAATATCCAGTCATCTGTATAAGTGAATGAGAAATTATTGTAAGCATAGTTTTCAACATTCAAAGACTCTCCCTGAGAAGTCTGAAGTGGCGACGGACTACTAACAACTAATTGAGGTGTTGGTAATGGGGTTGGCTGTTGTAGCTTCTCTACTTTTTGTTGTAATTCGTAGTATTTATATCCCAATACTCCGGTAGCACTAAGAAGTAAAACAATAATAGAAATTAATAACCAAGGCGCTTTCTTTTTAGGTGGCTCTGGTTGAACTGGAGTTTGGGTAAAAGATGAAGTGTTAATAGTTTCTTGATTTGGAGTGGTTGGAGTTAGTGTTTGGTTTGATTGATTGGTATTCATATAGATTTAGTATAGCGTAAACCCCTCTGAAAATAAAAATCTTAATCCCTTTCTTTTTATTTCTGTTATATCAATAAATTAAGATGGGTCTAGGGTAGATTAGAGCGGATTTTTCCTAAAATTTGTTAATAAAGATTGGTATATTTTTTTGTTTTTTCGGTGATTCCATCTGTACTCCGATTCCTTTAAGTGTAACAAAAAGTGATCTTTTTTAACACCATTG
>JABIAL010000036.1 GCA_018653315.1 bacterium | reverse complement strand
TTTTCATTACTATTCACGACATTTTTTGATAAAAATATCATAAAAGCTAGTATCATAAAGGGTTTATTCACGACATTTTCATTACTATTCACGACATTTTTTGATAAAAACACTATAATTCTCTTGTTTTATTACCCTATATAATATATCATAATACTATGATAAAAGATAAAAATCTAAAAGATAAAAAAATTCTTTACTTAGTCACCCAAACAAAATGGGGTGGAGCACAGAAATATGTGCTAGAATTAGCGCAATATTTTAGTAAAGACAATGAAGTGCACATTGCTTTTGGTGAAACAGAAAATCAAAATCCAAAATTTTTTAGCATCGCCAAAAAATATAATATAAAAACTATTCCTATTCATAAGCTGAAAAGAAGTATTGATCCAAAAAAAGAGATTACTGCCACTCGTGAGATAAAAAAACTACTCAATAAAGAAAACTATCATTTAATACACTTAAATAGCTCTAAAGCAGGTCTAATTGGAGCTTTAGCAGCTAAAATGTATAATCTTAGCCCGCTAAACATCAGAGTACGTATAATCTACACCGCGCACGGTTTCGTCTTTAATGAACCGCTAGCTAAGATAGAAAAGATTGCTTATAAATTTTCCGAAAGATTTTCTACCAGCATTCAACACATCGTCATTACTGTTTCTGATTTTGATAAAAAAAGTGCCATCGATAATAAAGTCTGCTCTCCTCACAAAATGTTTACTATCCATAATGGTCTAGATTTTTCTCAATATAATTTTTTGAACCGAGAGCTTGCTCGCGAAAAATTAAACTTAGACTATGATAAAAAATATTTTGGTACTATTGCTAGTTTTTACAAAACTAAAGGACACACTTACTTAATTGATGCAATAAAATTATTAGTTGAACAAAAATCTGGACTAATAAAAAATCATCAGTGGATTTTTATTGGTGACGGTCCAGAAAAAAAAGACCTTGAACAAAAAATTATCGATAACAAACTGCAAGAATTTATTAAAATAGTTCCAGCTAAAGACGATGATTGGAGATACCTCAAAGCTTTTGATTATTTCATTTTACCTTCTGTTAAAGAGGGCTTACCTTATACAATATTAGAAGCAGGACTCGCTGGCATACCGACAATAGCAAGTAAAGTTGGAGGTATACCAGAAATTATTACAAATAATGAAACTGGTCTATTAACTACGCCTGCCAATCCTCTGTCCTTAAAAGCGGCTATGAGAAAACTAGCTAAAGATCATAATTTAGCAGATAAAATCGCTGAAAAAAATAAAGAAAATATTAAAAATAATTTTTCTTTAGAGAAAACTTTACACAAGACTGAGGAATTATATTTAAAATTATTTTAAAACCAAATTATATCATCAAACAAAAAAATACCATGGGATGCCCATGGTATTTTTAAATAATTTTGGACTAAATTATGATTGCTCTTCTAGTTTTTTTTCTAGTTCTAATATTTTATTATTTATTACCTCTGATTCTCCCTCTTCTCCTAAAATACCATTCCAAACATTTATAGCATATTCTATATCATTTATTCGCTCTAGGTAACTAGCATAATGTTTTGTTAACTCTAGATTATAATTAGTAATCTTTATCGCATCTACATAATACTTATACATCGCATCTGGATATTTTCTCATCTTTATATAATATAAAGACCCTAATTTTTTATAAGTATTAATATGTTGATTATTTAAAGATAAGGCTCTTAAAAATGCTTTTTCTGATTGTAAATAATCCTCTCTCTCTTCATAAATTGTACCTAACATTGAATATGCTAAATATTTTTCATTAAAACTTATACTTTTTAAAACATACAAACAAGCATTATCTAAATCATCAAGATTCCTATAATTTAAAGCTAGATTAAAATATTTTTCATAGCCATCCTCCAATTCTTCTAATTCTTCTATTATTTTATTATACTCTTGTACTGTTTCGTTATCTATAATGACACCAATGGATGTTTTGTATTCTTCGTGACCTATGTGACAAGTAAAACCGTTTACATTATAATTATTTTTTTTATTAAAAATTAAACAAAAAATTATACCAATAACGACTATGCTTATGATACTAATGAGAATTATAACTTTTTTTTTCATAATTATTTGTTAATAATGTTACTACATATTAACAAAAAAACAAAAAAAAAACAACCCCGAAAACTCGGGGTTGTTTTTGAATGTCTTACTATATTCAATAATTAATTAAACTAGTAAGTCAATGTTCCACCATTAACTGGCATGATGTCTGTGTCTGTAGTAATGCTATAAATTACATTATCATCCCAATCTACATCACTAGCTGTAGAAATAGATGTTTGTAATGTTTCATTACTAGTAGCACCTGTTGTATCACCTTTAACAACAAATGTCTTAGATGATCCAGCTGAAATTGTTTCAGCAAGACCAGAGACATAAACAATACCCTCACTATTATGACCATTGGCAATTGCATTTGCAGCAGTGCCACTTAAATAATCATAATCAATGGTAGCTGAAACTGTGACAGCACTAACTACTAATGCTGTAGCACTAGTTACTTGAGAAATAACACCACCAGCTGAACTTGTTACTTCAGCTCCAGCAGCACTATAACCCTTAATGACTATAGTATCACCCAATGAAAATCCATCAGTACTTGCTACTGTTACAGCAGTAGCTGTGTCAGCAATATCTGCTCCAAGTACAGTTTGTGAACCAAAGTACAATTCACCTGTACCTGGTTGTAATGGACGATAATACATTATATCGCCATCAGCAAAAGCAGCGCTAGCGGCAGTACTAACTGCAATAGTTTCGTCTGTTGTACTATTATCTTGTAGTTTACTAATTTCAAAAGTACCAGCAAAATATGCGGCACCAGTTGCATCGTAAACTCTTACATTAGCGCCCATTGGGATACCATCTGCATCACCATTAGCAATAACCAATTCGGTTGTACTATGAGCATCACCTGCACCACTATCATCACCTGTAGCAGTAACATAACTTTCTGTAGCTAATGCAGTGCTTAAATCAGTACTCTTATATAAAACAGCATTACCTGTTCCTGTGGTGTCAATTGTACCACTAACATTAATATCAACTGCATTTAAGACAGCATCGTAATTACTATCAGCAGAAACAGTAAATTCAAGTACAGTAGCTCCATTAGCTGGTGTAGCAGATCCACTTGGTGAACTTCCACCTAATGCTATGTTAAATCCTGTTCTATAAATATCTTGAGCTGTTCCAGTAGCACCTGATACAGTTTCTGCAATAGCAGTTCCTGAATCAGCACCATAAGTATCAATGTCTCCAGCAGCACTTAATGCCATTGTAACTGTAGCACCAGATGTTGCATTCGGATAATTATTTACAGTACCTTTAACTACTAATACTTTAGTTGTATCAGGTCCAATAAACCAATTAGTTGGTAATTGTAATTCTACATCATCTGTAGCATCAAAAGAAGCAACTGTTCCTAATAGTGTCTCTCCGTCATAGAATTTAACGTTTGATAAACTGCTATTAAAATCACCTACAGTTTCACTAAGTTCTATTCTTGAAATATTTACTCCTTCTGCAACTCCTGTAGTAAATTGTAATCTTGCTAACTCTGCATCAACTTCTCCCATTACTAATTGCCCAGCATCTGGAGTGGCTGCATCAACTGTAACAGCTAATGACCCAGCAGAGGCAATATATAAATTTTGAAGATCAGTCACGGCCAAAGAACCAGTCATATCATCACCAGTTTCTTCACCAACTGCAGCAGCAGTAACAAACTCTAGACCAACATTAGCTGATCCATATCCAGCAGCACCAGTTAAGATGTCTGCATAAACATCAACTACATATTGTGTTCCAGCAGGAATAACAACGGTATCAGATAATGAAAATTGAAAATCTGCACCTGCTGTTCCTGATAGACTACCTTGAGTATTTGCTATAGCAACATCATCATGTTTAAGGATCAAATTTTGAAAATTATCACCAATATCTTCTGTAGCGTCGCCACTATCATCACCAATTGTAATGCTAGATAAATTTACATCTTCACCAGCACCTGCGGTTAAAACAAAAGATGCAATTTTTTTCTCTAAAGCTCCTGCTACACCTAATGGATTAGTTGCAGAATAATCAAATAATGATAAATTCTCTGCAATACCTAAAGCGCCTGTTTTAACTGTTAAAACATTAGCCGCGGAAGTACCACCGGTAGATGTTCCTCCAGAAGACTGCTTTGTATAATCACATGATTTTACATTACCTAATTGGAATGTAATTGTTTCATCTGCTGTTAATGCTGTTCCATCAGCTTCTAACATATCAGCTTTCACTGTCAATGTTTTTGTTTCACCGGCTGGAACAATTAGTGAATTACCCAAAGATATACTTGTAGCGGTTATCTCTCCTAAATCAATAGCAGTACCAACTTGTGAACCGTCAACAAATAATTTAAATTGGTATAAACCAGTAGAACTACCCATATCTACATAAGCATAAATAGTATCAATCTTTAGATCTTCACCACTTGCGGTAAAATCAAATTGACCTATTTCAACACTACTAGCACCCATTGGCACATTACCACTAGCTGAACTAGAACCTCTTGCAACAGTTAATGAACCAGTGTTAATCGTTGTTTCATTAGCAGCATTAATTCTTGTCCATGAATCTTCTTGATTCGGTGTTAAATAAATATTGTATTCCATGTCTAATACCTTAAGATCGTTTTTGTTGTAAAGATAAGCTGTGTATGTTCTATCAGTACCACTTAAGATATCTGCTTTCAAATACAAATGTTTTGTGTTACCTTTTTCTATTGCATAAGGAGTGTCTAAATCAAATGTAACTGTTTTATCAGAAGCCATTACAGCTGTTCCTAAAACAGCACCAGCATAATCTTGTAATTCAAAATTAGCTAAATCTGCAGTATCAATAGTACCAATTAAAGTAATTTTAATTTCTTCAACTTGTATATCTTGATCTGCTGCTGCTAGTGTGAAGTCCCATATTGTTTGATTCAATTCACCTGGATCAATTGTAGCTACTGATGTACCACCGTCAGCAATAGTAACTTTACCTAAATCAGTAATATGAACAACGCTCATTGCATTACCATTAATAGGGAAAGAACCACCTATATTGCCACTGGCAATAATACCACTCTCATTAATTGAATAAAAAACATTTCTATTATTTGAAACGTCATCATCTAAATTAACTACTAATGATAAAGTTTTTGTTTCACCAGCAGAAACTGTAAATAATCCATTTGAATTAACAAACGATAATAATCCTTCTGAAACTGAGCTATAATCTGCTAAATAAGTATCTCCTTCATATAAATAATAATCTGCAAAATCAGTATCGGCTGAAGGAACTCCGCCTCTATTAAATTCTATAGTTGTAACATCTACATCTCCTTCACTAGAAGCTGTAAAATTAACCTTCATTAATTCAATACGAGCTTGAGCACCATCTCCATTTGTTGAATCTGCTATAATATTTCCAACAGCTGGAGTACTAGCAGCTAATGCTACTGTTAAGTCTCCTGTAACTGGATCATCATCATCTTCAACAGCCATATAACCTGATAAAGCGATTTCTTGACCAGTAATTGATTCGCCATCACCATAACCTGAAAGGTCAGCAGTTAAAGCGTAATCCATGTTGAAGTTATTAGCTTCAAAAGCATCCATAGAAGCGAATGCTCTTTTGGCGCCGTCTGCGATGTAGTAATAAGTATCACCACCATCTTCAACAGCCACAGTACCATCTGGCAATGTAGCAGCTAAATCAGCACCTGTAGCGCTGTAGCTAGAAGCGAAGTAACCTGGTAAAACGTCTGATACCATGGCTCCCCAGTCTGCACCATACAAACCTTCAGCTACCTCACCGGTAGGAATCCAACGTAAAACACCACCTGGTTCTACAGCATAAATTTTTGCTGTATTTTCATGAGTTACTAACTTAGTACCTTGACGATAAGTAACAGTACCACCGTCAGTGTACATATCTAATTCAGCAACATCAACTCTGACAACAGCGTCAAAATTGTCATACCAAGTATTGTAAGTTTTTACATCTGGATAGATATATTTCATGCCATCTGAACCAATGTAGTATACAGCAGCTCCACTAACACCTTCTTGGGCTAGTAAAGAACCTGCGTCATAACTACCAGCAGCCTTCACACTTAAAGGAAGAGCTGACATTGATACAGTTGTGACAATCAATAAAGCAAAGACTGAAATTCTCTTTACTAAATTCATGTATTCTTTTCGTTAATTTATAAAGTGTTCACTAGCAAATAATCTTTACCTGGACTAAACCGTCAGCATCCGAATATCTTCGGACTAGAGCACAAATGTGCTGACTATAATGCCTGACACCTACCAATAATGGCATCGACCTTGCTGGTCATCAAACTCATAGGCGACAGATTAGCTCGGGTACGGACCCCGAAAGCAAGTATTATTTTATCTAGGAACAACAACAATAATTCCCTGATCGCGCGCGATTAAGCGAATAAGTTAGGGATTATAGCTTTCCTTCCGCGCATGGGAACGAAAACTATGTATCCATAACCTATAAACAATCACGCTTGGTTTGGGATATATAAAAAAATTATTGTTTTTTTAATTTACTTATTCTAAATCACTTTCTTCAATAATCGCTTCGTCTTCATCTAATTCAATAGCAGCCTCTTCCACAATATATTCTATCTCTTGTTCTCCGGTTTCTACATTAATATTGATTATTTGTTCTACAGGATTAACATTACCATCAATAACTTCTCCATCTATAGTATTTTCTGCATCCGCTTCAATTACAGCTGCTTCATCTAATATCTCTATCACGGTTTCTGCTTTAGCATTTATTTCTTTGCTTTCTGCTATTTTATCTAGAGCATCCTTTAAAGAACCTTCTTCTAATAAAACCTTAGCTTCATCCAAAATAACTCCTGCTTCTTGTGGTTGTTCTTTGACTTCAGTCATTTTTTCTAAAACTGGGCTTTCATTTAAATCAACTGGCTCAGCGACACCAGCTTTTAAATCAGCCTCATCATTATCTTCTACTGTTTTTATGGCTGAATTTAATTCAACTTGTCCAATAACATCTACTTTTTCTTGAGCATTATCAATATCATCAGATAACTGATTAATTTCATCAGCAATCATCTCGGCTACTACCACAGCTACTGCTGCTGCTTCTTCAGTAATTTCTACTTGTTCTTTTGTTTCCTCAGCACCTTCGGCAACCTCTACGGCTACAGCAACTGCTTCGGCTTCTATAGTTTCATGAACTTCTAAAGCTAAACTAACAGCCGCTTCGCCAACTTCTTTATTAATATCTTTAACATCATTTAAAGCTTCTTCAATGGCCTTATCATTAGACACAACAGCTTGCTCTTCTAATGATACTACTGCATCATTAGTAACTTCCGTCACTTTTTGAGCTAATTCTACAATCTCTAATGGCGCTTTTTCTTCTTTAACAATTTTTAAACCAGTATCAACAGCTGCAATATCTTTTTCTAAATGACTAACCGCTTGTTTGATGGCCTTTTCTTTCTTAGCTATTTTTTCTGGTTTAACTATTTCGTTGTCTAGACTGGTTTCTAAAATCTTATCAATCTCCGATAATCTTTTATTAATATGCTTAATATGAACCTCGGTTTCTTTAACTGGATTAAAGGTTAAGGTTAGTTCTGCTTTTTCCATAGAACGCTTGATTGGCCACAATGCCTCACCAGGAACAGAAGCTTGAGCAGCAAATGCTGTACCAGACCCCATCATTACAATTAACAAAGAGATTGTAACTTTTGTTAATGATGGCATTAAACGACGGGCAAATCTCATCATTACCAAATCAAAACGTTCAGCAGTTGTAAGCTGCTGTGCTTTGTGTAATCTATTTTGAGCATGAATTTCTAACAACAATTCATGTTTTGTTGCTTTTTCCCAATCACGATTGGGTTGTAGATCTTTTGATTTTCCTAATTGAGAAAGCTTTTTTTCTAAACTCATATGATAATCTATTATTATTTTCCCTCACTAATAATGTATTTCAATTTGTTTGTTGCCCGATGTAATAACACGCGAACATTATTTTTATCCTTTTGTAAAACCTCAGCGATTTCTTCAAAAGATAAATCTTCAATATATTTTAAAATTAAAATTTCTTGATACGCTGGCTTAATTTGAGCTAGGTATTTTTTGACTTTAGCAACATCTAGAGAAATATCTAAGTCTGCAATTTCTTCTGTTGGTAAATTATCGTCAGCTACTTCATCGATTGGTAAGGGCTGACGATTACTTTGTCTATAGTGATCTATCACTATATTACGAGCAATTCGATAAATGAAAGCTCTAAAGTGACTAAGACTTTTTTGATCAACTAAGTGTTGCCAAGTTTTTAAAAAAACATCTTGGGTCAAATCTTCAGCGATTTGAGTGTTAGAAACCTTTAATAAAATGAAACGATAGATTTGTTTAACATATTTATCATAAAAAAATCCAAAAGCTTCCAGGTCTCCGTTTTTTAGCTTTAAAAAAGCGATTTTTTCTTTCAAATTGGTTTTTAAGCCTTTCATAGTATAAGACGTAATTCAAACAAAAATATTACAGTTTTTATTAAATAGATTTTTAGCTAAGATTAGCCAAAAATTGTTAAAACGATTATTTTTCTTAAGATTTATTAATATATTATGCTATATTATAGCAAAGATTAGCCAAAATGTAAAGAGCATAGTCTTAACATTTTGTTATTATTAATTGGCAACATTATAGCATAAAAAAACAAGAAAATACACCTAAAATACCCTGCGCATAATAATCTTATTGCGATTCGATTCACCCATTCATTATTCAAATTAAGATCATATTTACAGAAATTTTAGCCAAAATTAATAAATCATGCTTGGTGAAAAATCTTTTTCATTCACCTAATAAATAATATCAAGCTTTATAAATTAATGGATATATTGCCATAAGTTCTAGAATAGTCTATACTTTAAATACTAATTAGATCATAAAATTTATAATCCCTAATAAATATGTCAGATCAAAAAGAAAGTATTATTAGAGTCTCCGTTTCAGAAGCCGCCCAATTATTTGGAGTATCTACCAAAACAATTCGTCAAGCTCTTAAAGCTGATGAGTTACGCTATATAGTAGTCCGCGGGCGCTATAAAATAAACTTTATTTCCTTAGTTGAATGGTCACAAAAATCTACCCGTAGATCAAACTTATTAAAAAACCAAGGGCTTGGTCAATATGTAAACCAATGGAAAATTAGTAATAAAAAATACTCCCCTAATCCAAAATCTATTAGACTTGTTGAGTAATATTTACGTAACGAAATTATCAGATTTTTAGACATAATTTTTTAAAGAATTTTTAAAGTTTAGCCTTAGCTAAGCTGAGAAAATTTTTAGAAAATTTGACAAAAATATGGAAATTGCAGTAGTGAATTATTACGCAACAAGTCTATTTAAAAATAACCCCGAGCATAATCGAAGGGTTATTTTTATGTATCTTAATTTTATTTAATTTGCTAAAATCTGTTTAGACTCAGCAATGGTTAATGCTTTTTTACTTTTCAAAACGCTAACCAATTTGTCTGTCCGCGTATGTTTTAAATTCATACCTACTTCCATTTGACCTAATTTATCATCTAGATAATCTTTTGTCACCATTTGTGTGTTTATGGTCTTTTTTATTTGACCAAAATCACCCTTAAGGCTATTAACATCACTCCTGAGACCACTAACATCACCCTTGATACTAGAAATTTCTTTTCCTACATCGGTAGAAAAATCATTCACTGCTTTTAAAACATCGCCTATGTCTACTCTAAGATGATCAATGTTATTCTTCAAATCTTTAGTAGTAATTTCGCCTTTTTTCATAAATTTTACAGGTTAATAATAATTGGCCTGTTTTTACATATTAACAAGTTTAAATTACTTGGTCAATTTCTACAGTTCAATTTCAATATCTTGCTCAACTTCATTGCGCAAAATACGTAATGTCACTTTATCTCCAATCCGATAATTTTGTAAAACCGAAGTCAAGCTCCTATTAACAGACACGGTGTCGTTATTAACAGCTACTATTTGGTCATACATACGCAAGCCAGCACGAGCGGCGATTGAATTATAACCAACAGCTGGTATTTGAGAATTATAAATCATGTGACCTTTACGTAAAAAGCCACTATTATTTTCTAAATCAACATAATATATTCCTAAATTTACTCTGTCTGTTTTATTCAACAAATGCTTAACAGATTGTTTTAAGTACTCAGCTGGTAATAAAACCACCTTATTATCCAGATCATACGAAATACCAACCACATCACCATTGGCATTAAAATAAGGCGATGCTTGAGATATATTAATTTTTTGATTACCTAATAATAAATAATAATCTAGAAAATCTGTGGATAAAAATTTATCCACACTATAATGATCATGAGCCAAATAATTATCCTGATAGCTATGGTTAATACTCTGAGCAATATCTGTGTTAGTGAACAAATGCTCCCCTGCTCGCAAAGCATCAGTCAACGGAAAGCCAACTGCCTGTAAAAAATTAGCATCTATTTTAACAAAAACAACATTCATAAAATCATCACGCTGGATTTCTTCTATCTGATAAACATCGTCTCCCAAAACTATTAAATGAGTATCATTTTTAATAACTTGATCGGTAGATAACAACCAGCCGTCATTAGTAATAACTGTAGCTGATCCCAAAAAATCAGCTTCAGTAAATATAGGCTGTTCTAACTTATTTAATACTGCCGTAGCACCGTACACTCCTGCTACGCTTTGCTGATACTTACGAGATAATTCTAACAATGGTTGATCAATCTCAAATTTCACTATCCTGCTCGATGTTTGATTATCAACATAGGAAACATTAGCTGACAAATCACTGAATTGAACCACTAAATAACCTAGTGCTCCAGCTAACAATCCAATTACTCCGGCTAAAATAGACAAACTAAATAAAGATGGTGGTCGACTAGTAGTTGGTCTAACAAAATGCTTGTGTTTTATTTCCATACTTTTAAATTATAAAATTAAAGTAACCAATAATATGGCTATTACTACTAAAAATAATAACAGATAACGAATAAAATGTCGTGAACCCAATAACAACAACTCTAACAGAAAAAATACCCAAACAGTAATAATGGTACCAGCCACATAAAAACTTAATGGTGCTAAATACAATACTAGCAAAAGCTCTAACGATGTCAACAATAATAACCAAATAGAAAATTTAGGTAATTGCACACTACTAAACATCAATATTTCCTTGCCCCACCAATAAATAGCTATTAATAAAAAAATAATGCTGTAAACAACTGAGAAATTTATAAAAATAATTAAATGAAATAAACTAACAGCTAGTAACCAAAAAGATAAATAATACAAAAAACGATTAAAAGATAAATAATCCAAATCATTAATATCTTTTAATTTTACAAAATACCTAGACAATAACCAAAAAACTAAAACCCAAATAAATAACCACAAGATAGCTAATCCATAACGCAAATTATTAGAAGTCAAAACAATCATGAATAGCACCTGAGCTAGATAAACCAAGGATAAATTAATCCATAAACGGAAAAAACGGATAAAATTATGCTTAGCTAAAATCTTACCAGTAATAAGAATTAAAATAATAGAAATAATTCCAACCACAAAAACATTGGTAGGCTGATTAAAAATCTGCCAAAAACCAACTGTAATCAAGATTGGAGTAATAAATGGTATGAATGATGCTAACATATTATTTATTGATTTTGATTATATCACCTACTTTTAAATTTAATCTAGCTATTGTGCCGGCCGACACCTCTAACACTCTATTAATTGGCTGAGGCGAACGATAAGATGGTAAATCTCCCAAATTTTGTCCAGCCAGGGGAATTGGTACGGCTGCTTCCCAGGCAATAATTTCATTACCAATCAACCAAATAATATCAATCGGAAAATTCATTTCTTTCATCCAGAAATTTCTAACTTTTACATCTTCAAATACAAATAACATTCCCTGATCATCAGCCAAGCTTTTTCGGCCACTCAATCCTTGTTGACGACTAACATCTGTATCTGCTATCTCCACAATAAATTTTGCATCATGCACTACAATAGTAACAGTATTTACTTGCTGACCACAAGCAGTAATTATCAAACACGAAAAAGCTAAGAATAATAATTTAATTGACTTGCTCATTGCTTTTTAATTTAAATTTTAACCAACCAGTTAAAATAAACATTAAAATAAATAAAAATATCAAAGCACTTAATTTAGCTTTAGTGGTAAAAAATATAGAAACTAAACCAAATAACAAGCTGACAAAACCAATAAATAACACCACTTGCCGTTGCGATAAACCAACTGATAAGAGCCTAAAATGCAAATGTTGACTATCTCCACGCCAAATAGGCTGACGACGCTTTAAACGCCAAATTATCACCCATAAAGCATCTAAAATAGGTAAACCCATGACCAATAAAGCAGTAGCTATCTTGGATCCAGAAATAACTGCTAATACACCTAAAGTAAAACCAATCAAAGTGCTACCTGACTCTCCCAGAAAAATCTTAGCTGGATGCCAATTCCAGACTAAAAATCCCAAACAAGCTCCTGCTAAAGCCAAGGCTAACAGTGAGGTAGTAGAACCTACTACATCCCAAGATAAACTAACTATAAAAATTACCAGACTAGCAATCAAGCCGATGCCAGATGCTAGACCATCTATGCCATCCAAAAATTTAGTAGTGTAAGTCATGCCTAACAACCAAACAAAAGTCAGTAAGGCTATTAAAATATTACTTAAATTTATAAACGAACCAAATAATTGATCCAGATAAAGTACGCCTCCTTGCCAATTGGTAATATAGCCTATCTTTAAACCACCGATTAACATGATAATAGCCGCTATTATTGGCCCCCAAATAGTATATTTAGCTGGCCAACTATACTTATCATCCAAAAAACCATTAACAAGTAAAACAAAACCAGCTAATAAAAAACTAACAATTAAACTGGCGGACATGCGATCATCTAATAATTGTCCTTGCGACCAAAGATAAATAATAATAATCAATAATGTTGCATAAATAGCTGCTCCACCCAACAAAGGAATGCTACGTTGATGAATTTTTCGTTCAGCTAGCTCTGGATTATCTAAAATATTAAAACGGCGAGCAATTTTTATCACTAATTTTGTTAAAACCAATGACACTATAAAGCTCGCCAAAAAAATTAAAATAAATTTAAGCTGATAATCAATCATGACGCTTTTGTTTAGCTAACCAAGTATCCAAAATAGCCGTAGCCGCATGCTTATCAATATCTTTAGTAACTCCCATTTTGGTATATAATTTGGAAGTTAATTGCTCATCTACAGTCTCTACGCTTAAAGAAAATTTTTGTTTTAAAGATTCAATAAAATCTTCCGTTATTTGCAGTCGTTCATTTGTTTGTCCAGATAAACTATGTGGCAAACCAACTACCAATAAATCAATATCTTCATCGTTAATAATCTGTTGTAATTGATCAAATAAATCTGTATTTAAAATTACTTTATATGGTGCAGCCATACTATTAATCTCCGCTATAGCTAAACCAACTCGCTTATCACCATAGTCAATGCCTAATATTTTTTTAATTTGATCATTTTGCATAATCTAAGTTAAAATTTCACAACCATCCTTTGTTACTACTACAGTATGCTCAAAATGAGCAGTCAAAGAATCATCTGCACTATTCACACTCCAATTATCCTGATCGACAACTACATCGTGCGTACCTAAATTAATCATAGGCTCAATGGCTATTACTAAGCCTGGAAACATTTTATCTAGCTTTTTCCCTGGATCATAATGAGGGATCATTGGGTCTTCATGTACAGCTCTCCCGACTCCGTGTCCTGCTAAATCTCGTACTATTCCAAAGCCAAACGGCTTGATATATTTTTCAATTGCTTTGCCTATGTCACCTATATGTCCATCTGGACTTACTTGTGATAATCCTATTTCCAAAGCTTTTTTAGTAGCTTTTAATAATTTTTCTGCTTTAGGGTCTATCTTGCCAATTGCAACAGTAGTCGCTGTGTCAGTAAAAAATCCTTGATACTCCATGCCTATATCTATGCCAACCAAATCACCTTCGGCGAAGGCTATGTTATTTGGAATACCATGAACCACTGTTTGATTTACAGAAACACATACAGCATTAGGGAATCCGTGATAACCCTTGAATGATGGCTTACCGCCAGCTTCTTTAACTAATTTTTCAGCTAAAATATCCAAATCAAGGCCAGTTACACCAACTTTAACTGCCTTTGCTAGTTGATCACGAATATTGCCTAAAATATGACCACCTGCTCTTAGAATCTCTATTTCTTTATCTGATTTTTTATCTAGCATTTTTTAAATAATCTAAAATATCTTTAGTGACCGCTTTGATTGACTGTTCGCCATCAAATACAACTAACTTATTTTGTTTTTTATAATAATCTAACAACTGACTAGTCTCCTGACGATAAATAGCTAATCTGTTTTTGACTATGGCTGGTTTATCATCTTTTCTTTGCATTAATTGTTTCTCACAAATATCACAAATATTTTCTTTGGCTGGCTTATGATACTCTAAATGAAAAACATGACCGTTTGGACACACTCGTCGTTGTTCCAAACGACGCACCGCCTCTGCGTCTGAAATCTCAATATTAAATACTTTATCTACCGGATAATGTAAATCCAGAGCCTCAGCTTGTTCTAAATCACGAGGAAAACCGTCTAAGATAAATCCTGCATCATCTCCCAAGAGATCAATAGTCTTGAACATTAAATTAAGCACTAATTCATTGGGAGCCAAACCACCAGAATTGACTACATGGTCAATTTGCTTGCCTAAATCTGTCTGTGCTCTAATTTCTTTACGCAAAATATTGCCAGCCCTTATTTGTTCGACATCTAAATACTCTGCCATCCTGTCCCCCTGTGTAGTTTTACCTGAACCCTGCGGTCCCATTAAAATTATTTTGTTTATATTTTTGTTCATAATTTTTAAATAGCTATAAAATTATAGCAAAATAACACATAAAACTCAATTTTTTAAATACAAAAACCCCCAAATTTGGGGGTTTAAAAATACAATAAAAATTTATTAAAATCCTTCATAATCACGCATAACTAATTGCGCATCTATTTGCTTGACTGTTTCAATCACCACGGCTACTACAATCAAAATACTTGTACCACCCAAAGTCATCGTACGAATACCAGTTAATGGAGCGACCGCTATCGGTAAAACAGCTACTATACCTAAAAATAAAGCACCCGCTAAAATAATGCGAGTCATTACTTTGTTTAAGTATTCTGCAGTATGACGACCCGGACGAATACCAGGAATAAAGCCTCCTTGTTTCTGTAAATTTTCTGCAATCTGATCGGGATGAAATATAATGGCAGTATAAAAATAAGTAAAAGCAAAAACTACTATAAAATAGAAACCACCATAAAATATTTGATTCTGAAAGATATCAATAGTCCATTGAGAGGCATTAGCCAGCCAAGGCACACTAGAATGTAAAAAGAATTGAGCTACTGTTGGTGGTAAAATAATAACTGAAATAGCAAAGATAATTGGAATAACACCAGCTTGATTAACACGTAAAGGCAAATGGGTGTTAACACCACCGGCAGTTTTTTGACCAACCATATGTCGAGCATAAGATACTGGAATATTACGTTGACCTTCGGTAATCATTACAATCACTACAATGGTTATCAAGGTAATCAAGATGAAAACTACAAAACTCAAAATCTGAGAATTATCAAAAGCAATCAAAGTATTACCTAAAGATTGTGGTAAACTAGCAATAATACCAGCAAAAATTAACAAAGAAATACCATTGCCAATCTTCTTTTCACTGATCAACTCACCTAGCCACATCAAAAATATAGTACCGGCTGTTACCATCATTAAAGCTGTGAATAACTGTAAACTACTCATATTACCCATCAAGGCACCGCCAGTTCTTTGAGAAAGTAAGTGAATAAATCCATAACCTTGAATAAGGGCTAACGGGATAGTTAAACGTCTAGTATATTGATTAATCTTCTGTTGACCGTATTCCCCTTCTTTCTGCAAAGCTTCTAATCTTGGTACAATCATTACTAACAATTGAAAGATAATAGAAGAGGTAATATAAGGACCAACACCAAGCATGACAATAGAGAAATTCTCCATGCCACCGCCAGAAAATAAATTTAACATGCCAAGAATGTCATTGCCTGCAAATAGATCTTTAATACTACTAGCATCAACACCTGGAATAGGAATATGAGCGGCAATTCTAAAAATAATTAACAAAGCTAAAACATACAAAATACTATTACGTATGTCTTTGGCTTTCCAAATTTGTTGTAACTTTTTAAGCATCTTGTTTATCTTTTGCTTTATTTAAAGATTCTTTTATAGATTTTTTACCAACTAATACAATTTTACCACCAGCTTTTTCAATTTTAACTTTAGCAGCTTCGGAAAATGCATCAGCTTCTACATTAAATTTTTTGCTAATTTCACCTAAAGATAATATCTTTATGCCATTATTAATGGTATCAATCAAACCAGCTTTTAACAAGCCTCTAGCATTAATAGTGGCACCATCTTTAAAATTAGTTTGTAACTCTCTAACGTTAACACAAGCAAATTTTTTGTTAAGTGAATTAAAACCACGTACTTTCGGAATACGCAATAAATAGCTCTTCATGCTACGTGCAGTCAAGCCTGATTTACCACCAGAACGAGATCTTTGTCCTTTCATACCACGAGTAGAGTAAGTACCCTTACCAGTAGCATTACCACGACCGACTCGTCTTTTGGCTTTAATACCTTTGTGCTTTGCTTTTAAGTTATGTAAACCCAACATAATTATTTCTTAATTTCTTTATTTTCTTTGTCATCCTGCTTGTCCTTTGGAGCTTCAGCGGAAGAGGAAGCGCTAGCCGAAGGATTAACATCTTTAACCTCTTCTTTTGGTTTATCAGATGTCTTGACTATTTTTCTATGTCCAGCAGTAGTTACTTTAAAAGAATCTAAAGCTTTTACTGCGGCTTTAACATTATTTACTTTATTATTACTTCCTAAAATTTTAGCAGTAACATCTTTAACACCGGCTAACTCTAAAACAGTTCTCAAAACACCACCAGCTTTAATACCATTACCTTTTTTGGCCGGTTTCATCATAATTTTAGCAGCACCAAATTTCATGTTTATTTCATGTGGTAATGTACCATCGATGATAATCACATTAATCAAAGCTTTTTTGGCTTTTGATACTGACTTAGTAATAGCGCCAGCTACATCAGACCCTTTAGCTACAGCTACACCTATTTGGCCTTTACCATCACCAACTACCATACAAGCTCTAAACTTCATACGCTTACCACCAGCCATCACACGAGTAACTCGAGCTAAATCAACCATCTTTTGTTGGAACTCATCTCTCTCACGATCACCACGTTTAAATGGTCTACGACCACCTCGTTGAAATGGTTTTTTAGGACCACGGTTATTAGCCTGTGGATTTGTTGTATTATTTTGTTTCTTATACTCTGCCATAATTAAAAATTTATTCCACTTTTTCTAATGCCGTCAGCCAAAGCTTTGACTCGGCCATGATATTTATAAGCACCTTTATCAAAAATTCCTTCTGTAATTTTTTTATCAGCTAATTTTTTACCAAAAGTTTCACCAACTTTTGCTGCGATATCAGCCTTCTTACCTTTTTCTTTGATATCTTTATCACTTGCTGCAGCCAAAGTAAGACTATTCACATCATCGATAGCCTGTACATAGATATGAAGCAAACTACGAAAAACAGACATACGTGGCTTAGTCGCTGTACCAATCATCTTAGCACGAGTTCTTCTTTGTCGTCTAAAAAATTTAGCTTTTTTTACTTTATTTACATCTTTCATAAATCTATTATTATACTGAGTTTATCGAATGTTATGCTGAGCTTGTCGAAGTATTATGCTTTGACTACTTTACCAGCCTTACGTCTAATAATTTCATCAGAATATTTAATACCTTTACCTTTGTAAGGTTCTGGCTTTTTGATCTTTCTAATTTCTGCGGCTACTTGGCCAACTTGTTGTTTATCAATACCGGAAATTGTAATTTTATTCTTTTCAACCTCAGCTGTAATACCCTCTGGTACATTATATTCTACTTGGTGAGAAAAACCAACATTTAAAACTAAATTCTTTCCCTGTAAAACTACCTTAAAACCAACACCGTTTAGCTCTAATGACTTACTAAAACCTTCCGTAACTCCAACAACTGCATTATTTACCAAACTACGAGCTAATCCCCATAGTGCACCTTCTGATTTATTATCTAGATTAGCAATAGTAAAAACTAAGCTATCATTTTCTTGAGCAACCTTAACCTGTTGAGGAATCTCAACTTGTAATTGGCCTTTAGAAGATTTGATATCAACAACATTGTCGTTGATTTTTACTTCTACGCCATTTGGGATAACAATAGGTTTTTTTCCAACTCTAGACATATATTTAAATTAAATATTTATAAATTACCAAATCTCACACATTAGTTCTCCGCCAATATTGTCTTTTCTGGCTTGCAATCCAGTCATAACTCCTTTTGAAGTAGAGACAATAGCGATACCATAACCATTTAAGATTTTTGGAACTTCTTGACTGCCAATATAAATCTTCTGACCTGGTTTAGAGATTCTTTTTAGATGAGCAATTGCTGGACGATCACCGTCATATTTCAAACTTATCTTGATTTGTTTGAATCCATGTAATTCTATTTCCTCGACTTTACTGACATATTTTTCTGCTTCTAACAATTTGGCAATACTAAGTTTGACCTTTGAAAAAGGCAAAGCTACATATAGCTTTTTTACGGCTACTGCATTACGTATTCTTGTTAACATGTCTGCGATAGGATCTGTCATAATTTTATCTTGAATATTTTATATTTTTTACCAACTTGATTTTGTAACACCAGGTACCTCACCTTTTGATGCTAGTTCTCTGAAACAAATACGACAAAGGTTAAACTGTCTCATATAAGCTCGTTTTCTACCACAACGCCAACAACGTCGGACAATTCTAGTAGAATACTTTGGATTATCTAATGATCTTTTAGATTTTACAATTTGTGCTTTAGTTGCCATATTGATTATTTGTTTACTCCGCCTTTGGCGGGCTTATCTTTTTTAAACGGAAAACCGAAAGCTCGTAATAAAGCTAAAGTTTGTTTATCATCTTTAGCGCTAGTAGAGATGGTTAACTCTAAGCCGTGTACTTTATCTACATCATCCATACCGATTTCTGGAAAAATAATATGTTCTACAAAACCGATTGTATAATTTCCATTTTTATCAAAACCTTTTTTAAGATCAATTCCATGAAAATCACGCAAACGAGGAAATGTAGCATTCACTAATTTATCCAAAAAATCATACATCTTTTGGCCATGTAGCGTTACTTTAGCACCAACAACCATGCCTTCTCTGATTTTAAAATTAGAAATAGACTTACGAGCTTTGGTTAGTACTGGCTTTTGACCACTAATACGTTCCAAAATGCTCTGAGCAATTTCTACCCATTGTTTATTTTGAGCGGCTTTGCCTAAACCAATATTAATTACTATCTTAGTAATTTTTGGTACAGACATGATGTTTTTCAAACCCAAGTCCTTTTGTAACTTTGGTTTCAACTCTTTATTATATTTTTCTGCTAATCCTTTCATAATTTTGCTTAATCAATAGCCTCATTAGATTTTTTACTAATTCGAGATTTTTTCTTATTATCTGCTACTCGAATTCCTAGTCTTGTAGGCTTATTAGTCTTAGGACATACCAGCATAATATTACTAATATGAATAGGACCATTAAATTCTACTCTTTGACCTTTTTCACCACGTTGACGTGCTTTAATGTGCTTATACATTGTATTCACACCTTCAACCACAACTTTATTAAGTTCTGGTAAAATTTGGGTAACTTTGCCGGTCTTACCTTTATCTTTTCCGGCCATTACCTTAATCTGGTCATTAACTTTGATTTTCATTTTCTTATTCATACTACAATACTTCAGGAGCTAGAGAAACAATTTTAATGAACCCTTTTGCTCTTAATTCACGAGCTACTGGTCCAAAAATACGAGTTCCTTTTGGCTCTTTAGTTTTTTTATCTATAATAACAACGGCATTCTCATCAAAACGAATATAAATACCATTTTTACGACCCATCTCTTTTCTCTGACGAACAACAACCGCATGAACAACCTGACCCTTTTTTACTTGAGCGTATGGTTGTGCAGATTTAATAGTTACGGTAATTATATCGCCTAAGCGAGCATATCGTTTTCTGTAGCCACCTAAAACTCTGATGCATTGCACTAGCTTTGCACCGGAATTATCTGCGACTTTTAACATTGATCTGTGTTGAATCATATATTTACTATCTGCTACTTGCTATTAGCTTTTTTTAATAAACGCCAACATTTGTCTTTTGACAATGGACGACATTCTTGAATAACAACCTTATCACCAACTTGACACTCATTTTTTTCATCATGTGCCTTATGTTTTTTATTTACTTTATATTGTTTTTTGTACTTAGAATGAGTTTTGAAATTAACAACTTCAACAACAATGGTTTTATCCATTTTATTGCTAACAACTACACCTTCTAATCTACGTTTGATTACTTCTTTGTTCATATTATTATTTGTTTACTCCTCCTTTGGCGGACTTATCTTTAGTTTGAGCAGCTTCTAATTCTGCTGCTTCTCTTTTTTCGTTTAAGACAGTCAAAATACGAGCAATATCATGTTTGTTCTGACGTAAATTTCTGACGTGACTTAATTGATTGTTAGCAATACTAAATCTTAACTGACGAGTTTTATCTCTTAATTCAGCTAATTTTTTGTTTAAATCTGCAACACTCAATTGTCTTAATTCTTTGATTTTCATATCCTTATATTAACTCTTTTGTTACTATCTTTGTCTTAACTGGTAGCTTATAAGCAGCTAGCTTCAAAGCTTTTTTTGATGTGACTTCGTCCATACCACTCATTTCAAACATTATGGTTCCCGGTTTAACAACAGCAACATAGTGATCAACTGCTCCCTTACCTTTACCCATCGGCATTTCATTGCCTTTAGCTGTAATTGGTTTATCTGGAAAAATACGAATAAACACTTCGGCGCCACGTTGAACGTGACCAGTGATAGCACGACGAGCAGACTCAATCTGACGAGCAGTAACCCAGCTGGTACTCAGACTTTTTAAGCCATAATCACCAAAACTTAATTTGGTCATACGAGTAGCCTTGCCTTTGATCTTATCGCCACGATGCCACTTTCTATGTTTTACTTTCTTTGGTGCTAACATATATTTATTTGTTTACTCTCTGCCCGTCCGATAGGCTGGCGCCTATGGTGGACTTATTATCTACTGCTTGAATCTCAGGTTTTTCTTTGGAAAATAATTTGAAAGTTTTACCTGAATCTTTAATTTCATTTTTCTTGTCTTTTTTAGCGAAAACTTCACCTTTATAAATCCAAACTTTGATGCCAATTACACCATAAGTAGTACTTGCTGTACCACGACTATAATCAATATCAGCTCTCAAGGTACTCAATGGAATGGTTCCCTTTAATAATTTTTCTGAACGAGCGATATCTACACCGTTTAAACGTCCAGCTAAAATAATCTTTACACCTTTGGCTCTAGCCTTCATTACTTTTTCAATATTTTGTTTCATCACACGACGGAAAGGCATTCTCTTTTCAATATCTTCAGCGATTGACTGTAAAACAACAGCGGCTGACAAATTTGGATTAGAAACTTCTTTGACGTTTAACTGTAATTTTGTGTTACGATCTACAAATTTACCTAGAATTTCTTTTTTCAAATCTTCAATTCCAGAACCACCACGGCCAATAATTAAACCAGGTTTTGCAGCTGTAATGTGAATGCTAATTTCACCACGATTTCTTTCAATATCAATGCTATCAATACTACTAGCTTTCAACTTTTTCTGTAAAAACTTACGAATTTTGATATCTTGCTCTAACAATTCGGCATACTCACGTCCACCAAACCAGCGAGATTTCCAATTCTCACTTAAACCAAGTCGAAATAATTTTGGATTTATTTTACGTCCCATAAGCCTTACTTGTTAGTTGTCTTTCTTATGTTCTTGCTTGCTTGCTGTGTATTAGCATCAGTTCCTGTTTTTTTATCCTCTTTATTTGTCTTACGACCAAATAATTTTTTACTCTTATCTTTACCCTGAGCGTCAGCCGAAGGGTCATCCTTTGCAGATTTTTCTATTTCAGATAACTTAACAGTCTCTACTTTTTGCTTTTTATCTTTCTTAGCAACCTTTACGCCTTCTTTAACTTGGACGACAATATCAATATGTGAAGAATGCTTACGGAAAGGATGGGCACGACCAAAAGCGGCTGGACGCCATCTCTTTAAATCTAAGCTTTTATTGACCATAATACTTTTAATGATCAAATCCTCTGCTTTAACTTCATATAAATCTGTTGCGTTAGCGACGGCTGATTTTAATAACTTTTCAACAATTGGAGAGCTTGCCTTGTTTATAACTGGCAAACGTAATAATGCTTCACTAACAGACAGACCACGAATAGCACTTGCTACCAAACGGGCTTTCTTTGGTGAAACTCTCACATGTCTTAATTTTGCTCTTGCTTCCATCATAGCTTTATTTATTTCTTTTGTACTTTAGCCATCTTACCACCGTGATTGACAAATTTTTTGGTTGGAGAAAATTCTCCTAACTTATGACCAACCATATTTTCTACCACATACACGTTTGTGTGTTCACGACCATTATGGACACCAAAGGTAAATCCAACCATCTCAGGAGTGATAGTAGAGGCACGCGACCATGTTTTGATAATTTTACCATCACCTAATTTAGTGTTGCTAACTTTTTTTAACAACTTAGGATCAGTAAATAGACCTTTTTTTAAACTTCTTGACATAATATTTATTTAGCTGTTTGTCTACTCTTACGACGCTTGATAATGTACTTATTAGATGGGTTATTTTTCTTACGAGTCTTAATGCCGTAAGCCTTTTTACCTTTATAAGTTTTTGGTGATTTCAAACCAATTGGATTTGAGCCTTCACCACCACCATGAGGATGATCTACTGGATTCATTACTTTACCACGAACCGTAGGTCGAATACCTTTATGACGCATGCGTCCGGCTTTTCCCCAACGTATATTTCTAAATTCTGGATTTGATGGAGCACCAACTGTAGCTGAACATTTTTCAGATACGATTCTAATTTCACCACTAGGTAGTTTAATTTGTGCTTTACCATCGGCTAGAGCCATAAAAATAGCTCCGTTACCAGCAGAACGGGCAATTTGACCACCACGTCCAGGGTACATTTCAATATTATAAATAACTGTTCCAGTAGGAAGACTCTTTAACAGAGAACGATTTCCAGGAGTAACAGCAATCTTACCGGCTGAAGAAATAATCTTATCACCTACTTTTAATGTATCTGGTGCTAAAATATAGCGACGTTCACCGTCAGCATAGACCACTAAAGCAATATTAGCATTACGGCCAGGATCATATTCTACGGTCTCTACACGAGCTGGAATATCATATTTATCTCGCTTAAAATCTATGATTCTAATAAAACGCTTCACACCGCCACCTTTATGACGAACAGTAATACGTCCTTGATTATTACGGCCAGCTCTTTGTTTACGGATCACAGTCAAAGACTTCTTTGGGCGAACCTTACTCAAAGTTTTATTGATCAAGACGCTAGTGCGTCTACGAGCTGGGGTAGTTGGTTTGTATACTTTAATTGGCATAGTCTAATCTTAAATACCTTCGTAAATTGTGATGCTATCACCCTTTTTCAAAGTAACGATAGCTTTTTTTGTATTTTTGGTATGGCCTGTTTTACGACCAAAACGGACAAATTTACCACGTGCATTAATCATATGAATAGCCTTTGGACTTACTCCGTAGACTTCTTCTATTGCTTTTTTAACTTCAATTTTATTTGCTGTCACTGCTACTTCAAAAATATATTTACTAATACTGTTAGCCAATGTAGCTTTTTCAGAAATGATCGGACGTACTAAAACACGATAAGCTGTGCCATAACCTTTTTTATTACTTGTTGCTTTAACAACTTTCTTAGCTGGTTTTTTAGTATCAACTGGTTTATCGGTAGCCTTAACTACCGGTTTTTTATCTGCTACTTTTTTCTCTACAGCTTTTTCATTCGGTTTACTTACTTCCGATTTTTTTTCTGTTGTTTTTTTATTAAAAATTCCCATATCTTTATGAATAATGTTTCTCAACCTTGCTTAACAGTTCTTTACTGACCAAAACATATTGATGTTTCATCAAATCAACAATATTTAAACTACTGTATTGAATAGTATCTACTTTTGGTAAATTTTTACTGGCACGAACAATATTGTCTTCTGCTGATTTTGTAACAACTAAAGTAGATTTACCTTTATTTGGTAGTTTATTTAAAGCAAGGCTTAATTCTTTTGTTTTAGCTTCTGGTAAATTGTATGATTCAACTAAAATTAAACCATCGTGTGCTACCTTATCTGACAAAACCATAGATAGAGCGGCTTTTTTAACTTTTTTATTTACTTGTTTGCTAAAATTACGTTGTTTTGTTGGACCAAAAGTGATACCACCACCAATCCAGATTGGAGAACGGGTAGAACCATGACGAGCACGGCCAGTACCTTTTTGTTTCCAAGGTTTTTTACCACCACCGCGAACTTCTGCTCTTCCTTTGGTATGAGCTAAAACCTGACGAGAGTTTGCCATTTGAGCAACAGAAACTTGTTGTACTAAATCAGGATTAACTTTTACGCCAAAAAAATCTGCATTTAGTTTTTCCTCACCTAACTCCTTGCCGGCAAAATCGTATAATTTTACTTTAATATCTGCCATATATTTTACTTATCTTCTTTTTTAGTTTCTTCAGAAGCTTCTTTCTTCTCTTCAGTTTTTTCTTCCTTTACCTCTTTAACTTCCTTGTCATCTATAGCTTTAGCGGCGGATGATTCTTTTTTATCTGTATTCTCAGTTTTTTCTTCCTTAGCTTTTGGATCAATGAATTTAAGCTCGCCATCAGTAATAATACTTACTAAACTATTACGATGCCCAGGAACCGCTCCTTTGATATATAAAATACCATTTTCAGCATCAACTTCTACTAATTCTAGATTAGTAACGGTAACTGTATCAACACCCATGTGTCCACCCATACGAGTGCCTTTAAACACACGAGCAGCGTCAGTAGCACCAATGGAACCAGGCATACGTAATTGGTCCTTGTGACCATGAGATGCTGGTGAACCATGAAAACCATGACGTTTTACTACACCTTGAAAACCTTTACCTTTTGACACAGCGGTAACTTTTAGATTATCGCCAGCTTCAAAGCTAGTAGCATCAAAAACTTTGCCTCTGGCAAAATTAGAAGTATCTGCTACTGTAAATTCTCGTAAATAACGAAAATTACCCAGGTCTTTTAAGTGACCTGCCAGTGGTTTATTGATAACACGCCTCTTATCGAATCCAATCTGTACAGCAGTATAACCATCTTTCTCACCTTTTACTTGAGTGACAGCACAAGGACCAACCTTGACTGCGGTTACAGGAACTACACGACCGTTTTCCAAGAACTTTTGGGTCATCTCTACTTTTTTTCCTAAAATAAACTTGGCCATTTCTTTATTAATTACTCTATAAATTAACGATATAAAAATCGTGATTTTATACTCAAAAAATTTAAGGACAAAATCACGATCTCTAAAATATAATAAATTTTAGATTTTAAATAATAATCGATTAAATGTGACTTGTTCCTTAACAAATTTCCATCTTTCTACACACTTCCCAATTGGGGTTGCATAAATCAACAAAGATTTGCGTTAGCGTAATAGGGCTAAACCCATTACATTTTAATTTCAATATCCACGCCTGCTGGTAGATTTAAGTTTTGTAATGTGTCCATAGTTTGTGGTGTAGGATTGATAATATCCAACAAACGTTTGTGAATTCTCATTTCATATTGATCACGAGAATTTTTGTGCACAAATGTAGAACGCAAAACTGTAAACTTTTTCTTGTCAGTAGGTAGAGGAATAGGACCAATAACCTTAGCACCACTACGCTCAACAGTCTCGATGATTGTCTTGGTAGATTGGTCAATGATCTTATGATCATAAGCCCTGATCTTGATACGAATTCTTACCTGAGTTTCTTCTTTAGCTTGCATGAAAATGAACGTTATTTTTTAATTTACTTAAATTATTTTAAACCCCCGTCACGACGAGCGCGACGGGGAATAAAAATTTATTTTATAATCTTAGTTACTGCACCAGCACCAACTGTACGACCACCTTCGCGGATAGCGAAACGTGATGTTTCTTCTAAAGCAACCGGAGAGATTAATTTAACAGTCAAAGTCAAAGTATCACCAGGCATAACCATTTCTGTGCCTTCTGGTAAAAGAACTTCACCAGTAACATCAGTGGTACGGATATAGAATTGTGGTTTGTAACCTTTGAAAAATGGTGTATGACGACCACCTTCATCTTTACTCAAAATATAAATTTGAGCTTCAAATTCAGTATGTGGAGTAATAGAACCAGGTTTAGCCAAAACTTGACCACGTTGTACTTCTTCTTTTTTAGTACCACGCAATAGTAAACCAGCATTATCACCAGCACGTCCTTCTTCCAACTGTTTGTTAAACATCTCGATACCAGTAACTACAGTCTTAGTTGTGTCTTGTAGACCAACCATTTCAACTTCGTCATTTAATTTGATAATACCTCTATCGATACGACCGGTAACAACTGTACCACGTCCTTCGATTGAAAAAATATCTTCAATTGGCATTAAGAAAGATTTTTCAGTATCACGTTCTGGTTGTGGGATATATTCATCTAATTTAGTTACCAATTCTAAAATTGGTTTAGCAGCATCACCAGTTGGATCTTCTAAAGCTTTCAAAGCTGAACCACGAATAATAGGTGTTTCATCACCTGGGAATTCATATTTCTTTAATAAATCTCTAATTTCTTCTTCTACTAAATCGATAAGTTCTGGATCATCAACTTGATCAATTTTGTTTAAGAAAACTACAATATGAGGTACACCAACTTGACG